>NZ_JAKUFR010000141.1:0-7668 GCF_022663555.1 Bacillus cereus group sp. BfR-BA-01381 | reverse complement strand
AAAATTGCAGCAGGTCACAAAATGATTGATTTAAGTATCGGGAATCCTGATATGCCACCTGCTGACTTTGTAAGAGAAGAAATGGTACATACAGCCAATCAAAAAGAAAGCTATGGATACACATTAAGTGGTATTCAAGAATTTCACGAAGCTGTAACTGAATATTACAACAACACTCATAATGTTATATTAAATGCCGATAAAGAAGTTTTATTATTAATGGGGTCACAGGACGGACTCGTTCATTTACCTATGGTTTATGCGAATCCGGGAGATATTATATTAGTTCCTGATCCAGGATATACAGCTTATGAAACAGGAATTCAAATGGCTGGAGCAACATCTTACTACATGCCTTTAAAGAAAGATAATGATTTCTTACCTGACTTAGAGCTAATTCCTGAAGAAATTGCAGATAAAGCGAAGATGATGATTTTAAACTTCCCAGGGAATCCAGTTCCAGCAATGGCTCATGAAGATTTCTTTAAAGAGGTAATTGCATTCGCGAAAAAGCATAACATTATTGTTGTCCATGATTTTGCTTATGCTGAATTTTATTTTGATGGTAATAAACCAATTAGCTTCCTCTCTGTGCCTGGTGCTAAAGAAGTTGGCGTAGAAATTAACTCTTTGTCAAAAAGTTATAGTTTGGCAGGTAGTCGTATTGGATATATGATTGGAAATGAAGAAATTGTTCGTGCACTTACTCAGTTTAAATCCAATACAGATTACGGAGTGTTTTTACCAATTCAAAAAGCGGCATGTGCTGCACTAAAAAATGGTGCTGCTTTTTGTGAGAAAAACCGCTGTATTTATCAAGAACGTAGAGATACTTTAATCGATGGGTTCAAAACATTTGGCTGGAATGTCGATAAACCAGCTGGTAGTATGTTCGTTTGGGCTGAAATTCCGAACGGCTGGACTTCTATAGATTTCGCATATGCATTAATGGATCGTGCGAATGTCGTTGTTACGCCAGGTCATGCATTTGGACCTCACGGAGAAGGCTTTGTACGTATTGCACTCGTTCAAGATAAAAAAGTGCTACAACAAGTAGTTGAAAACATTAGAAATAGTGGTATTTTTTCTCTTGAAAAAGTAAATGAATTAGTTAAAAATTAATGATAACTCCCCTGCTTAACTGTAGCAGGGGTATTATTTATTGGAGGTATTTTCATATGCACATTGAAGACACTCTTCCTCATCGTTATCCATTTTTAATGGTTGATAAAGTAACAAATGTAAAACATGGTGAATCCGTTACGGGATATAAACTCATTACAAATAATGAATGGTTTATAAATGATAGTCAAAAACATATGCCTCATATGTTAATTGTAGAAGCACTTGCTCAGCTTAGTGCATTTGTACATACGAGTGACTCTGAAGGACTAGGCTTTCTCTCCTCTTTAGATGGGGTTGTATTCCAAGGAAAAGCATATCCCGGTGATAAACTTGATTTACATTATGAGCTATCTCGCAATCGCCGAGGTTTTATTCTAGGTAAAGGCACCGCAACTGTTAATAATCAGCCGATTGTAACGATAGAAAAGCTATTAATATATCAAGCTGATTAGAGTATTCCTTACATTAGTTGAGAGTATGATTTAACACGAAAGCATATTACGTAGTTAGGAGCAGGTAAATGGAAAGTACGATCGGTATCGATGCTGGAGGAACATTAACGAAAATTGCTTATTTGAACGAAAAAATGCAATTAGCTTTTGAAAAGTTTTATTCAAATGAACAAAATAAAATAATAAATTGGCTTAAGCAAAACACTGGTAAAAAACAAATATGTATTACAGGTGGTAAAGCAAAACAATTACAGCAACTACTTTCACCCTCATATAAAATAGTAGAACTAAACGAATTTGAAGCTACTCTTATAGGCGTCCGCTACATGTTAAAAGAAGAGAAATATGCTGTAAACAACTTTATTTTAACAAATATCGGCACAGGTACTTCTATTCATTACGTTTATAATGACAAATATATTCGAGCTGGTGGAACTGGTGTTGGCGGTGGTACTATTATGGGACTTTCAAAATTATTAACAAATCTAGATCATTTTGAAGATGTGATCCCTTTAACAAAAGTAGGTTCTAGAAAAGAATTAGATATTACAGTTGGTGATATTTATGGCGGTATTCTCTCCCCTATTGATAATAGTTTAACTGCAAGCAATTTTGGTAAAGCCGCTACTATAGAATCAAATTATAATAGCTCAGATATACTTGCTACTGTACAAGGACTCGTCGGTGAAGTCGTTACTGCATTAAGCCTTCAATTCGCCGAAACAAAAAACATTGACCATATTATTTATATTGGTTCGACTCTATGTAATAACATACATCTTCAAAATATTATTAGTAGCTACACAAAATATCAAAATAAAATACCTATTTTTTTACAAGATGGTGGTAATAGCGGTGCGATTGGAGCTTTACTTCATGTTACGAATAAAAAAAGCTGACTTTTGTCAGCTTTTTGAAATGCGGATTTTATACGCTAAAACAGTCTCTACATGTGAGATTTTATCTTTGTTACTGTAAAAATCAACTAGTTCCCCAGCTAGAGGTGATTGTTGACGTAAAATTCGTTAGCTGTAGTAAAAAAACTATTTTCTTACCTTTTTTTAATAAAATTTCAATAATTCATTTATAAATACACTAACTCAATTATCAATTTACTACAGCTTTTTTGCGTAATATACAGAAAGGAAGTTAAATTCTATATGTAATAATATTGGGAAAACAATTGATAGTGTGGAATCCGTAATCATACCATGTATTATTCCCCCTAAAAATGCGAACAGCATAAATTTTATACTAGTCTGATTAAATTTGTAATATTGTAAGTGAGATACAGCAAATAGAAAGGAAGATATTAGAATTGGTAGCGTAACTGGTATGTAAGCTATTTCAAAATTAGAGAGGATCGGGAATGCGTTGTTAAGTATTGGTATAATCATCCCTCTAAAAATTACTTCTTCAAAAATAGGATACATAATTACAAAGTTTAAGATATTCTTTTTCCCAATTGGATTATATCCTGAGTATCGTGAAATGACAATATTCGTTATCAAAGCAATCAAGATTAATACAACAATTGATTCATAGTGAATTGGTAAACGGAATACATAATTATCTACATAAAAATAACTAATTATCGTCAGTATTGTCCCCCATATATAAATAATCTCATTTTCTATCTTGCGGTACAACGTTTTTCCAATAATAATGCCAACTGTAATATCAACAATTTTATATGAAAAAGCTAATAAAACAGCAAGTACTAACGCAATAAAGTAGCTCATATCGACTCATTACCTCCTCTCAAAAAGAACTATTTTCAGTTCATGTATTTGATTTACCACATTACCATACATTTCTTTCATTCATTATAAAATTTTACCATATAGTGGTGATTTTGAGAGGGAAAATTAGTTACATAGCATATAATGATTTCATAAAAACAAAGACTTCTCAATAGAGAAGTCTTTGTTTTTACACTGTATGATTACTATTCCCCCGCAAAACTTTCCTAAACTTTATAAAACAAGCAATTCTCCAAGGAATAATATACGAGACAGCAATAACATAAAATAATAAACCAATTGTTTGTTGATCTAAGTCTACAATATATTTCCTTGAACCATACCTTAAAACGACAAGTGCAATAAAAGTAATTAAGAAAGCAGCACTTTTTTTCGTATAAATATTCCCATCATCTCTTCGTTCATAATTTGTTAATACTATAAGCGGCACAGCGAAAAGTCCCCCAATGAATACCGCTATAATTACTTGTAATATAGCTGGATGTACGGGACCAAAAAACCATACAACACCTGGTGTTAAAAATAATAATGGCCATAAAATACGTTTTCCTGATCCCTTTATTGGCTTATGCATGGAACGATAACGACGCCAGAATATTAATAGTGCAATGCCTAAAAAGACTGTAATGAGTGAAGATGTGTCTCCCATTTCCTATCCTTCTCTCTATAGTAATCTAATAATATTTCAAATCGTTTTTTCGAATGATACTTTACGAATAAATATACTACTAGTTATGATATAAAGAACAGTTAATCCAATTGAAATAACAGTAAAATACGGTATATCTACTAAAGATCCATCACTCGTAAATAATAAACCGGTTACCCCCGCTTCTCCATAAAGTACACTATTTGTTGATAAGAAAAGGGTCCCACCAATCATAAGACCGATCCACTGAAATCGTTGTTTAAAAACTACTACCACTTGAAAGAAACATGCTGTTGTAACATAAAATAAAAATTGCAAAATAAATTGTTGCACCGATTGCTCCCAAAAACTAACATTTACTAAATTATATTTTATATCTTGTAAAAGCATAACTTGAAGAAATGAAAATAATGCAGATTGCAATACGATATAACAAATTGCCCCGATAAAATATTGTATTCTCGTTACACCGAATGAAATAGCTAAACGAAAAAGCTCATCTTGAATGATGAAAACACTCCCTACTATAAATAACATAATTGCTATTGAAGGGTTATTTATAATTTCGGGTAAATAACCAATGTTCACTCCATTTAAATGTGCAGCATTTAAAACCCCTTTTATTAATAAAGCTACAATCCAAAATATTAAAATTGCTTTATAATGAAAATTAATATGTAACTTTAACTGCTTCATTAATATCGTCATTTCACTTCACCACCAGTTATGTGAATAAATAATTTTTGTAATGTTATTCCATCAACTACTAATCCTAATTTTTCAATAGAGTCATAATCTTCATTAGACAATTCTTCCCATATAACAGCAATACCCTTATTTCCATAAACTTCTCGATTTAATACTTTTTTATTGATCAAGAACTCGTCCACTTTATCCTTTTGGCCTGAAATAATCTGAACTTGTTGTAATAAATCTTCCACCAATGATTGAACAACTAATCTTCCTTCTTTTATGATTATCACATCTTCAATCACATGAGTTACTTCTTCTACTAAATGTGTGGATAATATAATAGTTCGTGGATACTCACCGTAATCTTCTAGGAGTAGACTATAAAATAATTCACGATGCGCTGCGTCTAAACCTGTAGTTGGTTCATCAAAAATTGTAATTGGTGCCCTGCTTGCTAATCCTTGAATAATTCCAACAACTGTTTGCATACCGTGTGATAGCTTATGATATTTCATTTTCGTATTAAGCTGAAATTTATCAGCGAGTTTTTCAGCATACTTTCCATCCCAGTTTTTATAAAACATGCTACACATCTTAAAAATATCTTTTACTTTATAACTGAAATGTGCTTCTTCTTTCACTCTAACAAAACAAATATTTTGCATTGCTTTACTATTTTCAAAAACATTTTCACCAAATATTGATATGCTACCACTACTTGAAATAATTTGGCCTGCAAGTAAATTTAATAGTGTCGTTTTTCCCGCTCCGTTTCTACCGAGCAAACCATATATTTTATGCTCTTCCAATGAAATCGTTACTTCATTTACTGCTACTTTCTTTTTATATTTTTTCGTTATATCTTTCGTCTCAAGAGCAATCATTCCTCTTTCCCCTCCCTCGTAATTTTTTGAATCATATCCATCAATTCATCTTTGGATATTTCTAATACTTTTGCTTCTTCCCACACTTTCGGTAAATATTCGGTCATAAAAGTATTTTGTCTTTTTTTTAGTACGACTTCTTTCGCTCCTTTTGCAACAAACATTCCGATCCCTCTCTTTTTATATAGAATCCCTTCGTCAACTAATACATTTACCCCTTTAGCTGCAGTAGCTGGATTAATTTGTAACATCTTCGCAAATTGATTTGTTGATGGAACTTGTTCTTCTTCAAGCAATATGTCTTTTAAAATATCAGATTCAATCGTTTCTGCAATTTGTAAGTATATTAATTTATTTTGCTCCAGAGTAGGTTTCACAATTTCACCACCTTAGTTCGGTTCATAGGTTCATTACTTATGTAATTAACCATATCACATAAATATATTCATTTCCATAAATTTCTTTTACAAAAAAAGAGAGTCATTCGTTTAAGAATGGCTCTCTTTCTAAAATTTCGAAGTTTCAACTCTTGTTCTCAAATTCTTTTCATTTATACCATTTTGACAAAAGTTAAATGGTTGTCCTTTTATTGACTTTGTACGATCTACTATTTGCCCTAAATGATAACTTGTGTGCTCCACTAAATGTAATAAACTATGAAGTTCAATATGTCTTTTTTCTTCCCATGCTTGTATATATGCTTTTCCCCATCCATCAAATACCTTTTCAACGTACTGTAGCAAAACTTCAGTATGTTGTCGCTTTGTTGGAAAATACTCCTCGATTCCCTTTTCAAAAACTATATTTGGATTTTTATAACGACTAGTATTTCTCTGCATATGTTCACAAATATGCAGTACGATTCCACCAATTGAATTAACAGACTTCCCTTGTTTCCATAAATCATCTTCACTAACGAACTGAATTGCCTGTACTAACTTAGGTAAATAATGAGCCTGCATTCTATGATAAGAAATTTTGTATACTAACTCCATCTTTCTCCCTCCAATTATTTCGACCACTTTACTGGATATTTAACAAATAAAGATTTTCGGAAATCTTTATCATTCACAAGCCTATTAATTTTTTCGTTATTATCATTAAGGAACTTTACTACTTTCTTTTTATCCCATATATTATCTTCTTTTGGAAAATCATTAAAATTTTCATACAAGATTGGTAGTATTTCTTCTCTTTTTATCGTAAACTTTTTATTTTCTACTTGGAAATCAAAAGCTTTTGCATTTGGTACTAAAATCGCTAGATAAATAGCATTAAAGAGAAAATTCTTCTTTATTGTATCCTTACCATCAAACCAATACGTCTCAACCATGTCTTCTGTAAGAGGGCCACTCCCTTTTGCACCATAGTTCACCTTTATACTTTCATTCTCTAAACTTACACTTTGAAATGTTTCACCACCGGGTAAATGATTAACAATTGCAACTACATCTGAGTTATTCCCAACGTATGTCCCCGCATATTTCTTAAACTCACCAGGTTCAACATCGGATATTTCTTTTATTCTTTCTCCTCTAGAACAAGCAGTAATACATAAAAAAATTGTTAGCATAACAACTACATTACGATGCATATATTTCATTTAGCATCCCCCATTTTTATCGATATTTCGTTAATTACAATACACCTTCTCAAAACCCTTTAAAATATACGCATTTTAATCAAAATTAAAAATTTTCATTTTTTATGTTTACAATTATCCATTAATTGTATATACTTACTAACGTAAGAAAAATATTCTAAAAGGAGGTCGAAGGAAATGATGAAATTACAATTACATGCTTTAACTTTAGCGTTAACTGCACCTGTGTTTTCTGGACAATTAAATATGAATTCGACCACCCTAATGGAGAATTGAAAATCGTACATTATTTCGATTAATTCATAAATTCGCCACAGGAGGTCGTATACTTTCCTGTGGCTTTTTCACGCCTGGCCATAGGAGAACTATATCTTCCTGTGGCTTTTTTGTGCGATTTTTTAGTCTCTTACATTATTTTTTAAAGAAAGGAGCAACATTCGATGACTATTAGCGTATTGTTTTTAAGTATTACGATTCAAAGAAATAAAATTTCTAAAGA
>NZ_JAKUFR010000140.1:0-7802 GCF_022663555.1 Bacillus cereus group sp. BfR-BA-01381 | reverse complement strand
TTCATATCAACGATTTTAAATACTGCGCCTTCAAGAGTAGCGCCGTCGACGTCATCAACTTTCTTTAATTCCACAGCACCCTTCGTTAAGCTATTCTTAGCAGTAACAGAAGCGATTTTTTCTTGCCCTTTTTTAACTGTGAACTTAATAGGTGTTTCGTTTAAGTCATAATGAGTAGGAGCTTTTGTTTCGATAAACTCATAGTCTCCTGGTGGTAATTCATCCACAACTAAACGGCCGTTTTTATCAGTAGTTAAATCAGTACGGACGTCGTGTCCATCCTTATTAACAATTTTAAATACCGCACCCTCGAGTGTTGTGTTTTCTTCAACATCATCCACTTTAATTAACTCCACACTACCTTTCGTTAAGCTGTTAGTAGCTGTAACGAAAACATGTTTTGTTTGACTTCTTTCAATTGTGAACTTAATCGGATCTTCATTTAAGTCATAATATTTTGGAGCTTTCGTTTCAATAAATTGATAGTCTCCAGGTTGTAAGTCTTTAGCGATGATTTTTCCGTCTTTATTGGTAACTAAATTCGTACGAATATCATTACCGTTCATATCAGTAATTTTAAATACCGCACCTTCTAGCGTTTCTTTCGCATCTAAAGAGTCAACTTTCGTTAATTCAACGCCACCCTTAGTTAAGCCATTTTTAGCAGTAACAGAAACGTGAGTTGTTTGGCTTTTCTCGATAGTGAAAGGAATAGGTGTTTTATTTAAATCATAATCTTTCGGAGCTTTCGTTTCCACGAATTGATAATCTCCTGGTCTTAAATTAGAAGCAGAAACTTTCCCGTCTTTATCAGTAGTTAAATTTGTGCGAACAATTTTACCTTTCGCATCAATAATGTTAAATACTGCATCAGAAAGTTTTGTATCTTGATTTATATCGTCCACTTTAATTAACTCTACCGCACCTTCAATTAAGCTGTTCTTAGCAGTGACTTGTAACTTCTCTGCTTGGCTTTTCTCAATTGTAAATTTAATTGGTGTAGCATCTAGTTTATAGTGCTTAGGAGCTGTTGTTTCAATAAATTGATAGTCTCCAGGATGTAAATCAGAAATAGAAACTTTCCCTTTCGCATCTGTCGTAATGCCAGTGCGAACGTCATTGCCGTTCATATCAACAATTTTAAATACCGCACCTTCAAGAGCTGTACCGTCGATATCATCCATTTTAGAAAGTTCTACCGCACCTTTTGTTAAACTATTTTTAGCAGTAACAGAAATCGGTTCAGCTTGTCCTTTTTCGATAGTGAAAGGAATTGGTTCTTTATTTAAATCGTAATGTTTTGGAGCCTTTGTCTCGACGAATTGATAATCACCTGGACGTAGGTCGTTAATTTCAATTTTTCCTTTACTATTTGTAACAAGGTCTTTATGAATTACAGTACCGTTCATATCAACAATGTTAAATACTGCGCCTTCAAGAGTAGTACCATCGACGTCATCTACTTTAGAAAGTTCAACTCCACCTTTTGTTAAACTATTTTTCATAGTAACAGTAGCAATATCTTTTTGGCTTTTTTCAACTGTAATTACAATTGGTTTTTTGTCTAAATCATAATGCTGTGGAGCCGTTGTTTCGACAAATTGATACGTACCAGGACGTAAATTTTCAACAACGATCTTTCCTTCATTATTTGTTTTTAAATCTGTTTTAAGCACTTTTCCGTTTTGGTCTAGTAAATTAAATACCGCATCAGAAAGTTTCATTTGATCGTTTAGATCATCTACTTTAAGTAGTTCAATACTACCTTGTTGTAAGCTATTTTTAGCAGTTAAAGAAATAGCTTTCTTCTGTCCTTTTTCAATAGTGAAATGGATTGGCGTTTCATCTAAAACGTAATGCTTAGGAGCTTTCGTTTCGATGAATTGATAATCACCCGGACGTAGGTCATTGATTTCGATTTTTCCTTTACTATTTGTAACAAGATCTTTATGAATTACAGTACCGTTCATATCAGCAATGTTAAATACTGCGCCTTCAAGTTTAGCATCATCGATGTCATCTACTTTAGAAAGTTCAACTCCACCTTTTGTTAGAGCGTTTTTAGCCGTAATATGAAGAGTTTCAGTTTGGCTTTTCTTAATTGTAAATTTGATCGGTTTTTTATTTAAATCGTAATGTTCAGGAGCTATTGTCTCAACGAATTGATATGTGCCAGGACGTAGGTTTTCAACAACAATTTTTCCCTCATCATTTGTTTTTAAGCCTTCTTCAACTATCTCTCCGTCTGCATCTAATAAATTAAATACAGCATTAGCGAGCTTCGTATCAGTATCGATATCGTCAATTTTTGTTAATTCAACGCTACCTTTTTTCAACGTATTTTTACCTGTAACAGTAATTTTCTCTGTTTGACTTCTTTCAATTGTAAATGGAATCGGTTTCTCATCTAACACATAATGTTCAGGAGCAGCTGTTTCAATAAACTGATAGTCACCCGGACGTAAATTAGAAATAGAAATTTCACCATTGTCATCTGTAACAAGGTTTGTGCGAACTTCGTTACCATTCATATCAACAACTTTAAAGATTGCACCTTTCAGCATTGTACGATCGATGTCATCGATTTTGGTTAAAATGACGCCACCCTTCGTTAAGCTGTTAGTTGCGGTAACGCTAATATTTTCTTTTTGACTTTTTCCGATAGTGAACGGAATAGGATCTTTTCTTAAGTCATAGTCTTTTGGAGCTTTTACTTCAATAAATTGATAGTCACCTGGACGTAAATCAGAAGCAGAAACTTTACCGTGTTCATCGGTAGTTAATCCTTTACGAACTACCTTTTTCGAATCATGAGCATCAACAATGATAAATTCTGCGCCTTCAAGAGTAACGCCATCAACGTCATCAACTTTTGTTAAAGTAACGCCACCTGTAAGTAAACTATTTGTTACAGTGACAGGGATTGGAAGATCATCCTTGCTACCTTTTTTAATTGTGAACTTAATAGGTGTTTGATCTAACTTATAATGTTCAGGAGCTGATGTTTCAATAAACTGATAATCTCCTGGTGCTAAATCAGGAATAACTAGTACTCCGTAATCATTTGTTTTTAAATCTTTCGCAATTTCTTTGCCAGTTGCGTCTTGTAATGTGAACACTGCGCCGGCAAGAGCGATACTACTTTCCACATCATCTTCTTTAATAAGTTTAACTTTTCCTTTCGTTAAACTATTTTTAAATGTAAGTGGAAGAAGTTTTTGTTGTCCTTTTTCGATTGTAAATTCAATTGGTTCTACATTTACATCGTAATAAGTTGGGGCCTTTGTTTCGATAAGTTTATAGTTACCAGGACGTAAGTCGTCTACAACTAACTTTCCTTCACTATTCGTAACAAGTTCCGTACGAACATCTTCATTCGTATCTCTATTAACAATTTTAAATACAGCACCTTCAAGTGTTTCCTTTTCATCTGCAGCATTCACTTTTGTTAATTCAATACCGCCTTTTGTTAAGCTGTTTTTAGCAGTAACAGTAGCCGACGTCGTTTGACTTTCTGTGATCGTAAATTTAATCGGATTTGTATTTTTATCGTAATACTTCGGTGCTGTTACTTCGATAAATTTATAATCGCCAGGGCGTAAGCCGGTAGCGACAGCTTTACCATCTGCACCAGTTTTTATATTTTCGCGAATGACTTTCTTTTCATCATTAGCATCAACAATTTTAAATACAGCACCTTCAAGAGCTGTGCCATCGATATCATCAACCTTCGTTAATTCAACATCTCCTGGTTTTAAAGCATTTTCAGCTTTCACAAGTAGCGTTTCTTTTTGACTTCTGTCGATTGTAAATTCAATAGGTTCTGCTCGTAAAACGTAATGTTCAGGAGCAGCTGTTTCAATAAATTTATACGTACCAGGACGTAACTTATCAGCTTTTGTTTTTCCATCAGCAGCTGTAGTTAGGTCAGTACGAACATCATTATTATTTACATCAACAATTTTAAATACGGCACCTTTTAGAGGTTTTTTATCACCGAATTCATCAAGTTTCAATAATTCCACTTCGCCTGTTTTTAAACTGTTTGTTGCCGTAACGGTAGCTAAAGATTGTTGGCTTTTGTCAATTGTAAACGTAATAGGATCTGTGTTTAACGTATAATCCTGTGGAGCTTTCGTTTCAATAAATTTATATGTGCCAGGCTCTAAGTCTTTAACAGTTACTTTACCATCCGCACCAGTTGTTACGTTTTCGCGAATAACTTTCTTTTCGTCATTAACATCAACAATTTTAAAGACCGCGTCTTTAAGAGCTGTACCATCGATGTCATCAACTTTAGTTAAAGTAACGCCACCTTTAATGAGATGATTCGTTGCTGTAACAGTAACTGCTTTCTTTTGACTTTTTACAATTGTAAACTCAATTGGTTTTTTATCTATGTCGTAATCTTTCGGTGCTTTTTCTTCGACAAATTGATAGTCTCCAGGGCGTAAATCTTTTGCTTCGATTTGTCCTTGATCATTTGTCGTTAATTTTTCATATCCACGAATTACATTGTTATGTCGATCTCGTACACTGAACTCCGCACCTGCTAAAGTTTTTCCATCTTTATCGACTTTTGTTAAAATGGCCGAACCTGGAATCAAGCTGTTTGTTGCAGTGCGGTTTATTACTGTTGTTTGATCTTCCGCGACTTTAACCTCAATCAGTCGATCATCTAATTTATAATGCTCAGGAGCCTTTGTTTCTTGTAAGTAGTAAGTCCCTGGTTTTAAATGATCTACAGTAATTTGTCCTTTATCATTTGTTGTTAATTTTTCGTGTTCTGAAATTATTTTTTTGTCTTTATCAAGTAGTGTGAAAACGGCACCTTGTAGTGTTACGTTTTTGTTCAGGTCATCAGACTTTGTTAAAACTACTTTCCCGACAAACTTCTTATTTACAAGTTTATATGTTGTAGTCTCTTGTGTACCAAGTTCAACAATTTTCCCTTGTTTTAAATCCCAGCTAATTACATAGCCTTCAGGAGCCTTTGTTTCTTTTAATAAATATTTATCGCGTTTTAAGTTATTAAATTTAGCGATACCATCTTTGTCTGTTGTAATTTTACGGATAACAGTTTTACCTGTACGATCGTATAAAGTAAATTCTGCTCCAGCTAATGGAGTGTTCTTATTGTCGTTATCTACCTTTATAATTTCAAGGTTTCCACGACCTTTAGTAGCAGATCCTCCGCCGGAACCGGAAGACATTCGTACTTCAATCGTTTCGGTAGTTTCTGTATTTGTTACTGTTAACTTATTGCCTGTGATTTTTGCTTTATTACTTACTTTTTCTTTATCGTCTGCATTAATAAATGAACGATATTCTAAAATATAAGCTCGATCAATTTTCTTCAAGAAAGCAATTTCAAAATGTTGCTTTCCGGTATTATTGTCTGTTGTTATTTTGAGTTTATAGTCTGTTCCTTGTTTTAATTCATTTGCTGTATCTTTTGTTACATTTCCATAGTAATCGACAGTTGTAGGATATAAGTGGAATGAATCTTCCACAAGTACTTGATTGTCTGTTGGATCGTCTGTTACAACTGCGTCTGCAATGGTCGATTGGCTTTCATTAATTGCAATACTCCAATTAATATAGTTGTCATCTTGCACAGCTTTTTTAGTAACGAAGCTGCCACCTTTATTTACTTGAGCATCACCTTTAAGAGTGTTTACAATTTTAGAGCCATCTTTCAACTCTGCCTCGTTTTTGTAGGTGCCTTGGATAAGTTCACCATCGAGGCTTGTTTTAAAGATAATATAGTAAGGTGAATTAATTGATTGTTTGAAATGAACCTTTAGGGTGTTTTTATTTTTCTCTGTAGGTTCTTCAAGTTCATATTTCTCAGTTGGTACAGCATTACCAGGTTGTGCATTATTAGGACTTCCATTTAAAATCATATCGCGCACTTCAATGGATCCTGGTACTAACTTTTGTTTATCTTGTATTACGTCTATAATATATGGATCTTTAATCTCAACATTATTATAATTAAAACCTATTATCCAAGTGATTTCTTTCGTTTGGGCGTTATAAGAACCGTATTTATATCCATTCGCCTTTGTGAAAGTATCAGGATCAAAGTCCGCTTCAACTTTATTTGATTGTGGATTGGACCCTGCATCTATCCAAGATAGGTTACCTGTATTTTTAAATGAAGTTTTACCACTTTCTAATTTTGTATAGTCAAAGTCTGTCGTATATTTTACGATTAATGTCTTTGTCATATTAGACTGATATGTACCTATAAGGGTAATTTTGAAACCTTTATCTGTTACATCTAAAATATAATCAGTCCCAGCTTGAAGGGTATAATCTCCGTCTTTAATTTCTAGTTTTTTATCTTTTAATTGTAATCCACCATGGTCAAAGGTATCCGTAATGATCGCGTTGTTTAATGGATAGTTGTTATTATTTACCGTAATTGTCCAGGTTGTTGTTTTGTCTTTATAGTTTGTTTCAGCTTTATTATTAGATTTAATAATATTTTGCTGCTTGAAGCCAACTTCATTTTCTTTACTTGAACCATTATCAGCTGTAACTGTATTTTTTACTTTTCCATCTTTTATGACATTACCAGTTGGCTTTGTTTTATAGGAAATTACATAAGCACTATTAATATCCTCATTAAACTGTAAGTCGAATCCATTCTTCTTGTTACTTACAGTGTAATTATTAACAGTATCTCCTGTTACAAGCCTTCCATTATCATCGTAGGAAGCGTTTTTCACAACGATAGAATTTGCATCTAGTTCATGTGTATCGTCAAAAATATCTTTTAAAAGTGCATCAGTTTTTTTGATATTTTTTTGATCACCGTTGTAAGTAATTGTCCATTCAATCGTTTGCGTCTTTGGATCATATTTACTTGTTTTGTTTAAATGTGTACCACGAGAAACCGTTACAGTAGAGCTTGCGTTTTGTTGTTTTTGATTATCACTCGTTATCGTAACGTTATTTCGGAAGTCTTTTACATTTTCATCAGTAATTTTTGTGGCATATTCGATTTGGTATGCTTTACTGATATTCTCCTTAAAAGCAATCTCCAATTTTGAACCATCTGATGAAATAATTTTGTAATCTTCTGGATCGGCTTCTTTACCACGTGTTGCGTTCCCGTTAACATCGACTTCTAAATAATAAACTTTAATAGAATCTTTATTTAAGCTTGTACCTTGTGGGATGTTATCTTTAAAAACGGCGTTTTTAAGGGTGTCTTTCGTTTTATTCATCTCTACTGTCCAATTAATTTCATTTGTATTAATTGGTCTATCAGGTAACCCCTTTTTGTTCGTGGCTGTTTGTACATTAGGCTTAAAGTCAACTGTAATAGAAACATCGTTATCTTTAATTGGGAAAGGAATTTCTTGTGTTGTTGTACCTTTAATTTCAGCTTTATTAAATTCTGTCTTTAATTGTAGGTTACCAACAACATCTGGATGTTCTTCAACATAATCGTTAAATGTCATCGTGACTTTTCCATCTTTTGTAACAGTAAAGTTACCAATTGGATTGTTTTCACTATCGTATAAAGGACTGTTAATTGTATTGTAAATCTTAAAGTGTTTAGGAAGATCAAAAATATAGTAATCTCCACTTTTAACATTCATCGATTTTAAAAGTTCCCATGTAAACTCAATATTGGCAGGGGAATCTGTACTTGGACGGTTATCCTCTGTAAATGGTTTTCCATCTTTATCCGTCAATTTTACACCCGTTAAAATGTTTGTTGTTATTTGCTTTGGACCTGAATTTGTACTCTCAGCAGGATCGCTTGCTAGATTTTGTTCTTGGTT
>NZ_JAKUFR010000139.1:0-8204 GCF_022663555.1 Bacillus cereus group sp. BfR-BA-01381 | reverse complement strand
AATATATCGACTTACCGACAATAACAGAAGAGGGTGTGCCAGCATATTGGCACACCCTCTTTATTCATAATGATTAATGAATATCACGTTTCTTAAAGTTACCGCCTTTTACTTCTGCTACGTCATAAACTGTAATAAAGGCGTGTGGATCGATTTCATTAATAAGTTCTTTCATTTTACTTTCTTCTAAACGGTTAATTACACAAGAAATTTCTTTGAATTTCTCTCTAGAATAACCACCGTATACTTCGTTATATGTTGCACTTCGGCCTAAACGATCGCGAATGGTTTCTACCATCAATTCAGGCTCTTTTGTAATGATTTTAAATGCTTTCGAACCACTTAAACCAACTTCAACGATATGAATCACTTTCGAAGCAATAAAGTAAGCAATTGCTGAAAGGATAGCTCCTTGAAGACCGAATACTGTTGATACGAAAATAAATACGAACATGTTTAAGAATAAAATAAGGTCACTCGTTCCAAATGGTAACTTACGAGAAAGCAATACAGCTAGCATATCGATTCCATCTAATGCCCCGCCATTACGCAATGCTAGTCCCATACCGAAACCGATGATAATACCACCAACAACTGTAACTAATAATGTATCGCCTTCAATAATAGCTGGTATACCATGCATGACAACGGTACCTATTGCTAATGAAGCAATCCCGATAATGGAATAAATCGCAAAGCTTTTACCGATTTGCTTATATCCTAACCAAACGAAAGGAATGTTAATAATTGCGATTAGAGCTCCTAATGGCAATCCAAATAATCTTGAACTAACGATACTTAAACCAGTCACACCACCGTCTGATACGTTATTTGGAATTAATACTGCTTCTAATCCGTACGCTGTGATAAATGCCCCAATAATAATCATCAAAGCTTTTGAAGCAATTTTTAGCTTATTGGGCTTGTTTTTGATAATTTTCTCCATGTAATTTCCTCGTTTCAAACTAGTTTCTTGTTTGTTACATCATTCACACCTAAATTTTATTTTAACATTTAATTTGAAAAAATTCTCCTTTAATGGATGTATGCAGGGAATATTATGACCATATTAACTTTAAAATATTTTTGAAATGAGTATAAGAAATCCCATCCTTTCAAAGGATGGGATGCTATTAAGAAATGATAAAACTAAGCACGGATAGGAATAAAGCGAAGCCTAAAATAGTTCCACATATTTTCATATGGCGCTTACGTCCCATCACAACGATTGCAACATACTCACGAATCATTGCATTAGGCCAGTAATAAAATGCAGTTTTTGATCCAATTCCTTGGCTATTAAGACCTGCTTGTCTTGCATATATACCAGCGCGGAATAGGTGGAAGTTGTTCGTTGTAAAGATACTATTATACTTACCTTCAGGCTTTAAAGAATCCATAATTTCTTTAGAGAACAACATATTTTGATATGTGTTTACAGAGCGATTTTCTTGCACTGTATGTTCAAGCGGAATTCCTTTTTCAACAGCGTACTTTTGCATCGCTTCTGCCTCTGGAAGGCCTTCATCTGGACCTTGTCCACCAGAGAAAATAATTGTTGGTGGCGTATTTACAGCGGCTTGTTTCCAGTAAAAGTCGATTGCTTTATGAATACGACTGGCAAGTAAAGGTGGTACTTTATCATTAATTAATCCGCTACCAAGAACGATAATGAAATCTTGATTACGTCTTGGTCTGTTGAATTGGTATAAAAAATACGCGCTTAAGAAGTTAGATAAGTGTATAAAGAAATACATAGTTATAAGAGATATAGCAGCAAAAATAAATTGAAAATGCTCTGAGAATAAGCTTGCTGGATTTATAATAGGGAGCATTATAAAGAATAAAATCCCTAAAGCAGCAATTAAAGTTAAAGAGTTTGTGAAGCGTCTTCCTTCACGTTGCATTAAAATTTTTGCATTAAGAAATAGCCCAAACATTAAAGCGACTATAGCAAAAGGTATCATTACAATGAGCGCTAACATCGGAATAATAACGATAAAATGTAAAGAATTACTACCAGACTCATATGAGGCTATAGCGCAAAATAATAGAAATGAACAGATAAAGGCATTAAATAAAAACCCATTTATTATTTTTCGCGGATCCTTTAAGTAAGAGATAAGAAAAATAATAAACAATATAAGAGGAATGATTCCAAAATACATAAATATAGTACACCTCAATTTGTATAAGAATTTGACATACCTTTTATATTACATGATTTTATAATTGAAAATGAAAGAAAAAATGATTTAGAATTTTCTCAATAAAATATATGGATACATATGTTACAATATATTCAAAGCGATATATTAAAAGTAAAGTGGTTGAAGAGGCACTCAATGGAGTGTCTTTTCTTTTTGGTATGTAATTATGCATATTATATTTATTTTCAAGTGAAGAGGATTAAAATATAAGGAGTAGGCAGACTATATAAAGCAGAATTTAATACAAACATTTCCCTCTACTTTTTGTATCTAACAATCGTATAACAATAAATAATTCTGTTTTATAGTGTCTGTTTATGGAAGGTGTCTTCTTTGAAGGCCCTTTTTTTATTTAGTATAGAATGTTTTTACTGTTTGCATAGTGGAAACTATCTATACTAAACATTAGCAATCTTCCGTATAAACATTATCAATTTACTATATATTCCAGTGGTGTTAACCTACATATGAAAGGCTTTCTTTTTCAAAATATTACCCCTAATAAATTTTTGAAGAAGTCAACTGTCTCCAAAATTGCCATTCATGCTTAGCAAAAAAGAATCCTGCAGGATTCTTTTTTGTGTTCGACAGAATATGACAAAATACATTTGAATAATTTGTTATATTGTTAAATGGTTATTATGGAAAGAGAAGGAGACTTAAGTATGAGATTTAAGAAATTAATTTTAACAGGTGCACTTGTTGCAACTACAGCATTTACTTCAATTGGAACAGCGCAGGCAAGCGCAGGTTTTAAAGATGTTCCAAACAATCATTGGTCTTATAAAGCAATTATGGATTTAGCAAATAAAAACGTTGTTGCTGGATACGGAAATGGACTTTTTGGATTTGGTGATGATGTAACGCGTGAGCAAGTTGCAGCTCTTATGTTCCGTCACTTAAAACCGACAGTAAAAGAGCAGTATAACAATCCATATAAAGATGTTACGGATCGTTCAACTATGTTTAAAAAAGAGATTCTTGCTTTAACAGAGATGGGCGTATTCGTTGGAGATAACACAGGGAGATTCAGACCGAAAGATTCGTTAACTCGTGAAGAAATGGCACAAATTTTGACAAGAGGATTCCAATTGCAAATTAAAGGGGATCATAATTTCCCGGATGTAGATAGAAATGGATGGGCGAATCCTGCGATTACTGCAATTAAATCAAATTATATTACGGCTGGCACTGGTGATGGTACATTCGCACCTAAAATGCATGTAAGTCGTGAGCAATACGTTCAGTTCTTATATAATGCAACGTTACCATTTGAAGAAAGACCAGGAGCAAAACAACCGCAACCACAACCGAAACCGGAAGTAAAACCAGATCCGAAACGTTTTGCTAATTGCAAAGAAGCAAACGATGCGGGATATTATGACATTACAAGAGATAGTCCATATTACGGTAAGCATTTAGACCGTGATGGCGATGGAATTGCTTGTGAGAAAAAGAAAAAAGGTAAATAAGAAAAAGCACTCAATTTGAGTGCTTTTTCTTATGGAAACATGCTATTTTTTTAGGCGCTTTTCATAAAATGAAAGTAAGGAAATGAAAGTAGGTGACAAAATGCCGTCAGTTGTGGAAGGGGTTATTATTGAAAACTGCAATGGAACGATTAATTTAGGAGATAAATATAACGTGCAGCCGATTGAAAAAACGAAAGCGTATAATGGATCGGGATCATCAAATACAGGAATGAAAGTACAAACATTTAGTGGTATTAGTACAGCAGATGTAGGGGATAGCGACGTGAATGATCAAGGAATACAGTTTACTTTATAGAGAGAAATATGTAAAATTGCATAAAATGATGACCTTGCCCTGTGCTACAATCTAGCTGTGAGCTGTTAATGATTCTTCTGTATTATAGTTGTTAGATTAGAAATATAACATCTTATCGAAAATCATACGTATAAAAAAGACACTTCAAACGAAGTGTCTTTTTTCATTTTAGTGATACCCTTTAGCAGAGTCTTTATGAATTTTATTTTTAAAGATACTGTAGCTCCAAAGTTGATAGCCAATAACAATTGGTACCATAACCATCGCAACGAAGAACATAATTTTTAAGTTTAATTGACTACCAGCTGCGTTGTATAACGTTGTACTATAAGCATCATTAATACGAGATGGTAACATTCTTGGGAACATACCCGCAAAGCCAGTTGTCATAAACATTGCGATTGTTAAGCAAACGAATGTGAATGCAAGACCAATTTTGTGTTTGTACACCATAATAAGTGCGAGTACACTCATTAACATTGCAAGTACTGGAAGAATGAATAGTACCGGATATTCTGTGAAGTTTTGGAATAAATTTGTACGATTTGCAGTTGCTACATAGAAAATAGCTAAAATGATAGCAGCTGCCATTGAAAATGGTCTAGCGATTTTATAAGCACGGTCAGATACTTCACCAGTCGTTTTAATCATAACCCAAAGTGCACCAGATACGACGAATATAACAGTGAAGAACAGACCTCCTAAAATACCGTAATGATTTAGTAAGCTAAGTAAATTTCCTTCATAGCCATTTTTTCCGATTTGTAGTCCGTAATAAAGATTAGCAAATGTAACCCCGAATAGGAAAGCAATTAAGAAACTACCAATTGCAAATGCCCATTTACAAGTTTTTTGCCAAATTGGTGAATCATCTTTATGCATGAATTCAAGTCCAGCAGCACGAGCAAATAGTGCAAGTAATACTAAGAATAACGGTGTATATAAATAACTAAACATATTTGCATATGTGACTGGGAAGGCAGCAAATGTTGCGCCACCAGCTGTAATTAACCATACTTCATTACCGCCCCAGAACGGGCCAATTGCTTCTTGTAATTGATTTCGTTCTTGTCGGTCTTTCGTAACGAAAGGAAAAATCATTCCGTTACCAAGTGCATATCCATCAAGAATAAAGTAAACTGTCCAAATCACACCCCATAAACCAAACCAGATAATCGCAAGCATATCATGAGACATGAGCTACACCTCCCTCAGTAGCAGGTTCCTCTAATGCTGCTGGTCCTTTTTTTGCGAACTTCAGCATTAAGTATACGTCTGCGATTAAAAGTAAAGTGTAGAACAAGATTAAACTAATTAATGAAAACCAAATTTGTGGGACAGATATAGGTGATACAGATTCTGCGGTACGCATTAGTTTATATACTGTCCATGGTTGACGACCTACTTCGGCAACAATCCAACCAGCATTAATTGCGATATAGGGTAGTAAAACAGACCATATTGTAATTTTTAAGTAACGTTTTGAGTTTTCTAGTTTTCCTTTTCGGTTTAAGTAGAAACCGTACCAAGTTAATGCCATAAAGAACATACCAAGTGCAACCATTAAGCGGAAGCTATAGTACACGAGGTTAACATTTGGACGATCTTCTTTTGGAATATCTTTTAAACCAACAATTTCGCCATCAAATGAATTTGTATAGAAGAAGCTTCCTAACTTTGGAATCGTTAAGAATTCAAAGTTCTTCTCGTTTTTTACATCAGGAATTTGTACAATTGAGAAGCCTTGTCCTTTTCCAGTTTCCCAAACAGCTTCCATTGCAGCACCTTTAGCAGGTTGATATTTAGCTGCTGATACACCAGATTGATGTCCCATAAACGGTGTAATTGTTGCGGCGAATAAGCCTAACATTAAGCCAAACTTAAATGATTTTTTGAAGAATTCAACTTCATTTTTACGTAATAAGTGATAGGCACTAATGGCCATAACGAAGAAAGCACCAACAATATAACAACCAACTACAGTATGAAAGAACATATTCCAAGCATATGGATTCGTAACGAGTGCCCAGAAATCATTTAATTCAGCGCGGCCGTTACGTACGACGTAGCCAACAGGGTTTTGCATAAAGCCGTTTGCTGTAATAATCCAAAGGGCGGAAATATTTGTTCCAAGTGCAACCATCCACATACAGAAGGCACGGAACTTTGGTGAAATTTTGTCTTTACCGAATAACCATATTCCCATGAAAGTAGATTCTAAGAAGAATGCAACGAGTGCTTCGATTGCGAGAGGGGATCCGAAAATATCTCCCATATATTTGGAGTACTCAGACCAGTTTGTTCCAAATTGGAATTCCATCGTAATCCCGGTTATAATCCCCATTACGAAGTTAATTGTAAATAATTTACCCCAGAAATTTGCCATTTTGCGGTATGTTGGATTCAATGTGCGGGCGTATTGAGTCTCCATACACGCTACTAAAATAACAAGTCCGATTGTCAAAGGTACAAATAAAAAATGATAAAAAACAGTAATTGCAAATTGAAAACGACTCAGTAACAGAACGTCGGACATAATAAATATTCACTCCTTTTTTACATTATCTACAATTAGTTTATAGTGAAAATACGTTTTAAATAGGGAGGACTTGTTACAAAGCTGTGTGTATATTTTGAAAGAATTATGTCGATTATCTGAAAATATCTTATTTTTACTATAAAGCGATATCCTTTTTGTGTTTTTCATATTTTGGTACACTATTTATGTAGTGTAAACGAGAGAAAAGAGGGTTCCTTACTATGAAGTCATTAGAAGAGATTTTGCAATACAATGAGAAATTTGTTGAAGAGAAAAAGTATGAAGAGTTTGTGGCGGGGAAATTTCCAAATAAAAAGATGGTAATTATTTCTTGTATGGATACAAGACTTGTTGAACTATTGCCGAAAGCGATGAATATGCGTAACGGCGATGTGAAAATTATTAAAGTAGCAGGCGCTGTTATTTCACATCCATTTGGAAGTATTATGCGTAGTATTTTAGTCGCTGTATATGAGCTTGGTGCTGATGAAGTATGTGTAGTTGGTCACCATGATTGTGGTATGGCAAAAATTCAAGCAAGCAGTACGATTGAGAAAATGAAAGAACGCGGTATAACAGAAGAGAAATTAGATATGCTTCGTTATTCTGGAATCGATTTAGAACAATTTTTGCGCGGTTTCTCTAGTGTAGAAGAAAGTGTAGAACATAGCGTATCAGTACTTCGCAACCACCCATTACTTCCGGAAGAAGTACCTGTTCACGGTCTTGTTATCGATCCTGATACAGGAAAATTAGATTTAGTTGTGAATGGTTACGAAAATTAAGAATGTACTTTGTCATCCTTTTTATCTGGGACAGGATCAAATCCTCCTGGATGGAAAGGGTGACATTTTAATATACGCTTACAAGTAAGCCAAAAGCCTTTGAGTGCACCATGCTTTTGAAACGCCTCTAATCCGTAATGAGAACAAGTTGGATAGAAACGGCAAGTTGGTGGTGTCATCGGAGAAATGAACTTTTGATAAAAGCGTATAATCCCAATAAAAATCTGTTTCATAACGATCTCCTTTTCAGCATATTCTTAAAGTATTATAGCACGACTGTACATAATACTTTACTAATGTTCATTTCCGTTATATCATATTGGATATAACGGAATTAAATTAAAAGCGGGAGAGATGTTGTATGCCATCAGTAGAAAGCTTTGAATTAGATCATACGATTGTAAAGGCACCTTATGTAAGACATTGCGGAGTTCACAATGTAGGTAGTGACGGTATTGTAAATAAATTTGATATTCGTTTTTGCCAACCGAATAAACAAGCGATGAAACCAGATGTTATTCATACGTTAGAACATTTATTAGCATTTAATTTACGTAAATATATTGATCGTTATCCGCATTTCGATATTATCGATATTTCACCGATGGGCTGCCAAACAGGATACTACCTTGTAGTAAGCGGAACACCGACAGTTCGAGAAATCATCGATTTATTAGAACTAACATTAAAAGATGCAGTTCAAATTACAGAAATTCCAGCTGCAAATGAAACGCAATGTGGTCAAGCGAAGCTTCACGATTTAGAAGGAGCAAAACGCTTAATGAACTTCTGGTTAAGCCAAGATAAAGATGAACTTGAGAAAGTATTTGGATAAAGAAAAACTGCCTGTAAAAGGGCAGTTTTTTTGTGTCATGATAATAA
>NZ_JAKUFR010000138.1:0-8409 GCF_022663555.1 Bacillus cereus group sp. BfR-BA-01381 | reverse complement strand
GCCCGCCAGATAACTCTCTTGGATAGGCATCTTTTTTCTCTAGTAAACCTACTTTTAGTAATAATTGTTCTGCTTGCTTCAATGCTTCATTTTTATTTCGTTTTTGTACTTTTAGAGGACCGAGTAAAATATTTTCTAGAACAGTCATGTGAGGAAATAAATGATAACTTTGAAAGACCATTCCGATTTTTTGACGAAGTTTTTGCCAGTTCCCATCGTTTTTTGGAAGGGGGGCGTTATGAAAAAGCATTTTCCCACTTTGGATATCCTCAAGACCATTTAAGCATCTCAATAATGTGCTTTTTCCGCAGCCACTTGGTCCTAAAATAACGATGACTTCTCCGGAAGATACTTGTAAGCTTACGTCTCTTAAAACAGGGTTATCACCGTATGACTTATAGATGTTTTGTAATTGCAACAATGGTGCAGTCATATTTCTTCTCCTCTCAAATTATTGAATTGTCTATATCCATCTTGTTTCTAGTTTTCTTGACCAAATAGATAATGGATAGCAAAGTAAGAAATAAAAAATAAATAAGCAACCGTATATAAGAAATGCTTCCCCTGTTCGTTCTACAATTTGTTGTCCAGCCTTTATGACTTCAGTTACACCAATTAAAACAGTTAAAGATGTCGTTTGAATAATACGAATGAAGATGTTTATTGTAGCAGGAATCATTCGCCGTATTGCTTGAGGAATGAGTACATATTGATATAATTGTTTCTTATTCATTCCGATAGATTTTCCAGCTTCTACTTGTCCCTTTGGTAAGGACTGAAGGGCACCTCTTACAATTTCGCCTATTTCTGTAATTCCCCATAATGATAGAGCTGTAATAGCAGCTACTGTACTAGAAACATCTATCCCTAGAGCGATTGGAAGACCGAAAAAGAAAAGAAATAACCAAACAAGGATTGGGATAGAACGAAATAATTCAATATAAGTTCTTGAACTGAACCTCAAAATAGTAATCTTTGATGTACGAATGATTCCAAATAGAATGCCGCCAATTGTACTAATGATGATTGTAAAACATGCAATTAATAATGTTTGTTCTAGTCCCTTTAGCAATTGCGGAAGCGATTCTATTAGTAGATTAATGCCCGAATTGCCCATAACGATTTCTCCTTTCTAACCAAGATAGTAGAAATGATAGTGGTACAAAAAGAAAGATATAGGAAGCTGTTAACATAATGAGCATCTCAGATGTTTTGTAATAAATTGAAATCAAATTCGTTGTTGTATACAACAATTCAGGAACAGCGATCGCAGAAACGATAGATGTTTCTTTTAATAGAAAGATAAAATTTGCAAATAAGGCTGGTGCAGAAATAGTTGCAGCTTGTGGTAAAACTACAAATCTAAATAGTTGCCATTTATTTAATCCAATGGCATATCCTGATTCCACTTGGCTTTTGGATATTGAATCAAGACCAGATCGAATGACCTCTGTCATATATCCACCACCTAAAAAACACATTGCAAGTAATGCGATTGAAAAATTAGATAATTTAATACCTAATGATGGTAAACCGAAATATAAGAAAAATAATTGAATGAGTAAAGGTGTATTTCGAGCTATTTCCACATAAGCGCGAACAACTTTATGTATAATACGAATTCGAAAGAACAGAATTAAACCATTTATACTCGCAATAAATAATGAAATGATAATGGCGAAACATGCGATTTTTAAAGTTAATAGTGCACTATCTACAAATAGTGGAATTTGCTCCTTCATAAAATCAATGTCTATCTCCACATGGACAACCTCCCTTCATTTAGATATCAAGAAAAAAAGATTAATAGTTAGTAAATAAATGTAAAAAGATTCAATTTATTTCCTTTATAATAACATATAATTCCTATAAAACAAGTGGGTTTTATTTGTTTTGGAAAAATAAATGAAATGAATGTAGAAAACACCTCTTCTAAAAGAAGAGGTGCCAATCGTTACATAACCTTTTTTATTTTTTTCGGAACTTCTTTCGTTTGCAAATTAACGTCTTCTTTTCGTAGCTCTTTAAAGAGTGAAGTAATCATAAGGACGACTACGATAGAAAATGGTAGTGCTGCGATGATCGCTGCAATTTGCAGTGCGTTTAATCCTCCAGCTTGTAATAAAATAGCTGCGATGATCGCGATTGTTAATCCCCATATAAGTTTTAAACTATTTTTTGGTGATAAGCTTCCGTTACTCGTTTGCATAGAAACGACAAATGTTGCCGAGTCAGCAGAAGTAACGAAAAATGTGGCTACTAAAATTAACCCGATAATTGTTAAAAATGTAGAGAACGGTAGATGTGAAATAACAGCAAATAATCCAATCTCTGTACCATTTTTTGCGATTTCATCAGCTATGCCAAGCGATTGGAACATTTCCATATGGATAGCGGTACCGCCAAATACTGCAAACCAAAATGTGCAGATAAGAGTTGGGACTAATACAACTCCAAAAATAAATTCTTTTATTGTGCGTCCTTTAGAGATACGGGCGATGAATGTACCGACGAATGGAGACCAAGAGATCCACCATCCCCAATAGAAAATAGTCCAGTTTTCTATCCAAGAAGAAGATTTTTCATTAAATGCTCCTAAATTTAATCCCATACTAGGTAAAGCTCCAATATAAGAACCGAGTGTAGATGTGAAATATTTCATAATAAATACAGTTGGTCCTAAAAGTAAAAAGGAGACGAGTAATATACCTGCAAGAGAGAAATTTAAGTTACTCAAATATTTAATCCCACGATCTAAGCCTGTTTGTGCACTTGTTAAATATAAAACAGCGAAGATGGCGATAAGTATGAGCTGTGTAAGTAAAGTGTTATGAATAGAAGGGAATAAATAGCTTAATCCTCCGGCGATTTGTTGAGCACCAATCCCAACAGATGGCACAATACCGAATACAGTGGCTAAAACAGCTAAAATATCAACTGTTTTTCCGATAGGAGAATTTTTCGATCGATTAAATAATGGAGTAACTGTAGCCCCAATTGTGCTACCTTTTTGTTTGCGGAATGTGAAATATGCAATTGTTAAAGCAACCATTGCGTATAGTGACCATGGAAAGAGACCCCAGTGGAAAAATGAATATTGCATAGCGAGCTTGGCGCTTTCCTCTGTACCTGCTTTTCCTGTTAGTGGATCTGTAAAATGTGAAATCGGTTCAGCGATTCCATAAAAGAGGAGTCCAATTCCCATTCCTGCCCCAAATAACATGGATAGCCAAGATGGATAACTATACTTTGGTTTTTCACCATCTTTACCAAGACGAATAGAACCGTACTTAGAAAATGCTAAATAAGCGGCTAAAATAATCATTGTGGTCATAAGTAGAGAGTAAAACCATCCAAATTTATTAAGGATAAATGAATTTAAGGAAGATGTAACGCTTTGTAAATCATAGCCTTGTATCCAACTTGCCGGAGTAATTCCCCATATGATGAATAATGTTGTTAGCAAGATGGAGATATAAAATACACTGTTTTCTTTTTTTATCATAGAATCCCACCCTTGTTTAATAAAGTTAACAATTATATTAATCATAACAATTAAAGAAATAATTGTCAAAAAATTCTCTTTTTATTACGTGAAAGGATTCGGATTATTTTCGGGAGAAAAAAGGGAATTTGTTCACGATATGTACAAAATGTAAGAAGAAATAATATGAAATATTGCATTTTATATTGTTGTATATAGATTTTATGTTAAATTCGTGAATGGAATATTTGAATAGGGGGCAAGGATATGAACAAGAAATCAAAAATTAATAAAGTAATGCTTAGCATTAGTACAATGGCTCTATCGCTGGGGGCAATTCAAACTCATGCATCAGCAGAAGAAAAGGTGCCATATAATGTATTGCATTCGAAACCAGTTGGAATTGAAAAACCAGTAGATGAGATTGGACACGTTTCTAAAGCGGAGGAAACATTATCGTTTGAAGAACGGTTAAAAGTAGGAGACTTTTCACAGCGACCAGCATCTATTCCGAACAAAGCGGCAGTAAAGCAAGTTAAAGAAAGCTATTCAATGGCTGATTTAAACAAAATGAATGATCAAGAGTTAGTTGAAACGTTAGGCAGTATTAAGTGGCACCAAATTACAGACTTATTCCAGTTTAATGAAGATGCAAAAGCTTTTTATAAAGATAAAGGGAAAATGCAAGTCGTTATAGATGAATTAGCTCATCGAGGTAGTACGTTTACGAGAGATGATTCAAAAGGAATTCAAACATTTACGGAAGTGTTACGTTCAGCTTTTTATTTGGCATTTTATAATAATGAATTAAGTGAATTAAATGAAAGAAGCTTCCAGGACAAATGTTTACCTGCTTTAAAAGCAATCGCAAAAAATCCAAACTTTAAGCTTGGTACAGATGAACAAGATACAGTCGTATCTGCATACGGAAAATTGATTAGTAACGCTTCAAGTGATGTTGAGACGGTTCAATACGCAGCTAATATTTTAAAACAGTATAATGATAATCTTCATACGTATGTAGACGATCGTATGAAAGGACAAGCTGTATACGATATTATGCAAGGGATTGACTATGATATACAGTCTTACTTAATTGAGGCTCGTAAAGAGGCGAATGAAACGATGTGGTATGGAAAAGTAGATGGGTTTATTAATGAAATAAATCGTATTGCTCTTCTAAATGAAGTAACACCAGAAAATAAGTGGCTCGTTAATAATGGAATTTACTTTGCTAGTCGTTTAGGGAAGTTTCATAGCAATCCAAATAAAGGATTAGAAGTTGTGACACAGGCAATGCATATGTATCCACGTTTAAGTGAACCGTATTTTGTCGCAGTAGAACAAATTACAACAAATTATAACGGAAAAGATTATAGCGGGAATACAGTGGATTTAGAGAAAATACGTAAAGAAGGAAAAGAGCAGTACTTACCAAAAACGTATACATTTGATGATGGATCTATCGTATTCAAAACAGGAGATAAAGTATCGGAAGAAAAAATTAAGAGACTATACTGGGCTGCAAAGGAAGTAAAAGCGCAGTATCATCGTGTAATTGGAAATGATAAAGCGTTAGAGCCAGGTAATGCAGATGATGTATTAACGATCGTAATTTATAACAGTCCAGAAGAGTACCAATTAAATAGACAACTGTATGGATATGAAACGAACAACGGTGGAATTTATATTGAAGAAACAGGAACATTCTTTACATATGAACGCACGCCAGAACAAAGTATTTATAGTTTAGAAGAATTATTCCGCCATGAGTTTACCCATTATCTTCAAGGGAGATATGAAGTGCCAGGTTTATTCGGAAGAGGAGATATGTATCAAAATGAAAGGTTAACTTGGTTCCAAGAAGGAAATGCAGAGTTTTTCGCAGGGTCTACTCGAACAAATAATGTAGTACCGAGAAAGAGCATCATTAGTGGATTATCATCTGATCCTGCAAGCCGTTATACAGCAGAGCGTACATTATTTGCTAAATACGGTTCTTGGGATTTCTATAATTACTCGTTCGCATTGCAGTCTTACTTATATACGCATCAGTTTGAAACATTTGATAAAATTCAAGATTTGATTCGTGCGAATGACGTAAAAAATTATGATGCATATCGTGAAAATCTAAGTAAAGATCCTAAGTTAAATAAAGAGTATCAAGAGTATATGCAGCAGCTAATCGATAATCAAGATAAATATAATGTACCGGCAGTAGCAGATGATTATTTAGCTGAGCATGCACCAAAATCGTTAACAGCAGTAGGGAAAGAAATTAGTGATACGTTGCCGATGAAAGATGAAAAAATGACAAAACATAGCTCCCAATTCTTTAATACATTTACATTAGAAGGCACGTATACAGGTAGTGTAGCAAAAGGTGAGTCAGAAGACTGGAAAGCAATGAGTAAGAAAGTAAATGAAGCTTTAGAACAACTGGCGCAAAAAGATTGGAGTGGCTACAAAACTGTTACAGCATACTTCGTCAATTACCGTGTAAATAGCTCAAATCAATTTGAATATGATGTAGTCTTCCACGGTATCGCAAAAGATGAAGGAGAAAATAAAGCTCCAACGATTAATATAAACGGCCCTTATAATGGACTTGTAAAAGAAGGTATTCAATTTAAAAGTGATGGCTCAAAAGATGAAGATGGAAAAATCGTTTCTTATTTATGGGACTTTGGAGATGGAAGCACAAGTGCAGAAGCAAATCCAGTGCATGTATATGAAAGAGAAGGTTCATATAAAGTAGCGTTAAGAGTAAAAGATGATAAAGGGAAAGAGAGCAGAAGTGAAACAACGGTTACGGTTAAAGATGGAAGTTTAACAGAATTAGAACCAAATAATCGTCCAGAGGAAGCAAATCACATTGGGCTAAACAATACTATAAAAGGTAGTCTTATCGGCGGAGATCACACTGATGTTTATACATTTAATGTAGCATCAGCGAAAGATATCGATATTTCCGTTTTAAATGAGTATGGAATCGGGATGACATGGGTACTTCACCATGAATCAGATATGCAAAATTATGCTGCTTACGGTCAAGCAAATGGAAATCATATAGAGGCAAAAATGAATGCAAAACCAGGTAAGTACTACTTGTATGTATATAAATATGATAATGGCGATGGAACTTACGAATTATCATTAAAATAAGTACTTTTCCAATGTATGTTTAACTTTACTTTTTGTGGAAAATAGTATATTATATAGATATATAATATATCGGTTATTTACTAGGAGGAGCCTGTCACAATAGGCTTCTCCTGTTCTTTTTTAGGGGGCCTGTCTTACAGGCTTTTCTTTAAAAAGTAAATAACTGAAAATTAAGAACGATAATCTTTGAAAGAGGTGGGGCATACACATAACAAAAAAGGGATTGTTTAAGAGAGGGGGATAAGGAATGGTTTTGTTTGGTTATCCACTTGAAACAATTTATTTATACGGATTTATTATTGCTACTATACTCACTGTGATTTATATCTTTTTTGGGGATATATTTGAATCCATATTTAGTTTTGGAGGCGGATCAGTATCCGTTGTTACTTTATTACTTAGTTTTTTCGCCATGCTATGTGGACTTAGTTATATAGGAGAATATTTATTTTCCTTTAATAGTATTCTTATTTTCGTAGCTGCATTTGCTATATCCTTTATGGGTGTATTCATAATGAAAATATTAATTTTAAAGCCGATTGCAGAAGCAGAACAAAATACTGTGCAACGTATGGATGAATTCATTGGTTGCAAGGGAGAAGTCATTACGACAATTCCTACAGAAGGATTAGGTGAAGTATTAATCTCCTCCCAATTTGGAAGTAATGCAATTCCAGCTAAAACAATTGGGAAAAAAGATATTTCACAAGGAACTGAAGTTATTATTGAGGGAGTCCAAGATGGTGTTTTGCTTGTACAAAACATCGCTTATTCTTTAAAAAAACCAAAATTATAAGGGGGAATTTCCATGACGATTCCATTAATTATTGGTGGAGTTTTACTTGCAATTTTAATTCTACTCATTTTAGTATTCATTACGAAGTATCGAACAGTTGGACCAGATGAAGCGTTAATTGTTACAGGGAATTGGCTTGGTGGTGGGAAAAATGTAGTTACCACTGATGATGGAAAGAAGATTAAGATTATTCGCGGTGGCGGTACATTCGTAGTTCCAATTATGCAAAGAGCAGAACCTTTAAGCTTACTAAATTACAAGTTAGAAGTGGGTACACGCGATACGTATACGAAGCAAGGTGTTCCAGTTACAGTAAATGGTGTTTCTATTATTAAAGTAGGTTCTACAATTGAAGAAGTATCGACAGCAGCTGAGCAATATTTAGGAAAAGAAACAGAAGAGTTAAAAGTAGAAGCAAAAGAGGTTTTAGAAGGTCATTTACGCGCGATTTTATCCTCTATGACAGTAGAAGATGCGTATAGTAATAGAGAGCAATTTGCTCAAAAGGTGCATGAAGTAGCTTCTACAGATTTAAAGAAAATGGGTCTTCGCATCGTTTCCTTTACCATTAAAGAAATCATGGATAAGAACGGTTACTTAGATGCACTTGGTCAGCCGCAAATTGCGACGGTTAAGCGTGATGCAACAATTGCAAATGCAGAGCGTGAAAAAGAAGCTCGTATTGAAAAAGCTCGTGCTGAGAAAGAAGCGAAAGAGGCTGAATACCAACGTGATGCGCAAATCGCTGAAGCTGAAAAACATAAAGAATTAAAAGTACAATCTTATAAGAGAGAGCAAGAACAAGCTCGTGCAGACGCCGATCTTTCTTATGAATTACAACAAGCGAAAGCGCAACAAGGTGTTACAGAAGAGCAAATGCGCGTTAAAATCATTGAGCGTGAGAAACAAATTGAATTAGAAGAAAAAGAGATTGCGCGTCGTGAAAAGCAATACGATGCAGAAG
>NZ_JAKUFR010000137.1:0-8532 GCF_022663555.1 Bacillus cereus group sp. BfR-BA-01381 | reverse complement strand
CAACAGGAGTAACAGGAGCAACAGGTCCAACTGGAGTTATTGGCCCCATAACAACAACTAATTTATTATTTTACACTTTTTCAGATGGAGAAAAACTTATATATACAGATTCAGATGGGCTAGCTCAATATGGTACAACTCACATATTATCTCCTGATGAGGTTTCGTACATTAATCTGTTTATTAATGGAATACTTCAACCACAACCATTATATCAGGTTAGTACTGGTCAGCTAACTTTATTAGATAATCAACCACCATCACAAGGTTCTTCAATTATTTTACAATTTATCATTATTAATTAAAAAAGACAGATTCTTAAATAAAAAGGATCTGTCTTTTTGCTCTACATTAAAGTAGTTAAAACTAAGTGACGATAAATTCGATTGTAATTGGAATTCCGCCGTCTAATGCATCTCCGCCAGGAATTGTAATAGCACCAGTAGGTCCAGTAGTAACACTGGAGTTCACACTAGGTTGAAGAATGCCGTTTACATATAAGTTATAATACGTAAAAGTCGGAAAAGCAGTTGCAGTAGTACCAGCATCGTTTAAACAAGCTGTAGCAGCAATTGCAAAAGCTGCACCAGTTCCGGTTCCAGCTCCTAGTGTAGATGTGAATCTTCTGGATGCCATAAATGGTTGAATAATTGGCAATTAATTTTCACTCCCTAAATTATTTTTTGAACAAAGTATGGGATAACTTGTCCAATATATTGTATGAAAGTTTTTGATAATAGAAACGGCTTCATGATAATAGAAGGAACACAATTTTAGTAAAGGTATTGTTGTTAATTGGTGGTTATATGCCAATGTTTAGTTTTTATACTCAAGTTAAAATGTGCTTTTGAATCTAAGAGATAAACGTGGAAAAATAAAATAAACTCTTAAGTTTAGGTGTTTAATCTAAGCAGTCAATTATTAAAAACATATAATTAATATGTGAGTCATGAACATAATTAAATAACGTTTTAAAGTTTAATTATCATTCATGTTTCCTATTTTAAGTGAATTAAACCTATGCACAATTGTATAGCTCTTATAATAGGAAGACACTCAAATATAAAATAAGTAAGGAGGAAATAAATGTCACATAATAATTGTTTTGGTCATAATAACTGCAATAATCCGATTGTGTTCACTCCAGAATGTTGTAACAATCCACAAACAGTTCCAATTACTAGTGAGCAATTAGGTAGATTAATTACTTTATTAAACTCTTTAATTTCGGCAATTGCAGCGTTTTTTGCAAATCCAAGTGATGCAAACAGATTAGCTTTACTCAATTTGTTTACTCAGCTATTGAACTTACTAAATGAATTAGCACCTTCTCCAGAAGGAAATTTCTTAAAACAATTAATTCAAAGTATTATTAACTTACTACAATCTCCTAATCCAAATTTAGGTCAATTACTTTCTTTATTACAACAATTCTTCAGTGCTCTTGCACCATTCTTCTTCTCATTAATTATTGACCCTGCAAGTTTACAACTTTTATTAAACTTATTAACTCAATTAATTGGTGCTACTCCAGGAGGCGGCCCAACAGGTCCAACAGGTCCAACAGGTCCAGGAGGAGGAGCAACAGGTCCAACAGGTCCAACAGGTCCAGGAGGAGGAGCAACAGGTCCAACAGGAGCGACAGGTCCGACAGGTCCAACAGGCCCAACAGGCCCAACAGGAGCGACAGGTCCAGCAGGTACTGGTGGCGCAACAGGTCTAACAGGAGCAACAGGTGTAACTGGTGCAACAGGCCCAACGGGAGCAACAGGTGTAACTGGTGTAACTGGTGCAACAGGCCCAACAGGAGCGACAGGAGCAACAGGTCCAACAGGAGCAACAGGCCCAACAGGAGCGACAGGAGCAACAGGTTTGACAGGAGCAACAGGAGCAACTGGTGGTGGAGCTATTATTCCGTTTGCTTCAGGTACAACACCAGCTGCGTTAGTTAACGCATTAGTAGCAAATACAGGAACTCTTCTTGGATTTGGATTTAGTCAGCCTGGTGTAGCTTTAACGGGTGGAACTAGTATCACATTAGCGTTAGGCCTAGGTGATTATGCATTTGTAGCACCACGCGCAGGAACTATTACGTCATTAGCAGGTTTCTTTAGTGCAACAGCTGCATTATCTCCTTTATCACCTGTTCAAGTACAGATACAAATATTAACTGCACCTGCTGCAAGTAATACGTTTACAGTACAAGGCGCACCACTATTATTAACACCAGCATTTGCTGCGATAGCAATTGGTTCTACAGCATCAGGGATCATACCTGAAGCTATTCCAGTAGCAGCTGGGGATAAAATATTAGTATATGTTTCCTTAACAGCAGCAAGTCCAATAGCAGCAGTAGCTGGATTTGTAAGTGCAGGTATTAATATCGTCTAACTTGTAACAATGTCTGTTTGAAATGTGAACGGACACTTGTATATGGCCCTTCCTAATTTTATTAGGGAGGGCCATATTTTTGCGGGGAATAGGTAATAAATTAATTGGAAAAATATGATTTGTAATTTATGAAATAAGTTAATGAGCTTGCAATATTCCACATACATAATAAAGGCTGAACTCTATTAAAAATAGAATTCAGCCTTTCAATAAACTATATACTAGGGGAGTAAACAGTTTATTGTGAGTGATGAAATTTCATTGTCCAAATAAACTATTTGTTTTTATTACAGTTACATCCTTTTTTCTTTACATAGCCTTGCTCGGCTAAGTCTCTTTGTGATTGGGAATTGGAAGATTGAGAATTTGAGGATTGAGAGGATGCTGATGAACTACTATTTTTATTATGAGAGTAGTTTTTTCGGTAGTTATAATTACTCATAGTACTATCACCTCCAATTAAATATATAACTATTATATGTAGCTATTCTATTAATTGTTACGATAATAAATAGGAATGGGTATACAATAAAAAAATCTCCTACGTATTTTCCGAGGAGATAAATAATTGTCCTTTCATAATATAAATTAATATCCCCAGTAAAGAGGAAAATAATATGAATCTTGGTAATATAAATTTTGTTGTGGATTAGGAGGATGAGTTGCAGGGGGTATCGTTCCGCGGTTCTGATTACAATTTGCTGGAGGGCCAATTACTGTAGTGGATTGAATAGGGGATACCGCTTGTTTCCATTGTTGTTCATTGAGACAGTAAGTATGAGCCATTATATTAGCGGGGGTTAATCTTAAAATATCAGAACCAAAAATAACTTCTGGGGTTGGGGCGTCAAAAATAGCTAATAAATGAGTGTTATCTGCTGTAGCAATTTCGTAATGCCACCACGCTTGTGGAATGTTGGCAACTTGCCCCGGTTTTATTGGTAAGTTTAATATTTGATTTGTAAAAGGATTAAGTAAAGAAACAACCGCAGAGCCTGAAATGCAGTAAACAAGTTCAGCTGCATTTTGATGTATGTGAGGCTCTACAACATTTCCTGTACTTAAATAGATATCTAATAAAGAAGTGTTTTCTAACGTATTTAATTGTTTCACGCCAAGTACGTTTATATAATTTTGAGCATCTTTCTGAAAAAAATTACTTCTATTTAAATCATGAGTGAAGTTGGTTGAGGGGGAAGTGTAATCGATATTGGAAGTCAATTGTATTACCTGCCTTTCTATTAGTAAGTAAGGTTACAAAATTAGGATATGTGTCTAGTGTTTGTTATGTGCAGTTGTTGGTATCATAATAAATTTGCCTATCCCACACGAAATATGGGTTATTTAAGATAGTTTTTGCTGAATAATTAATTGTGGTTTAGCGGTATTGGCATAATTGAGTCACTCTAATGCCAAGTTTTGTTTTAGACCAAAATGGATTTCTATGATGTCAAAATGAGATACCTTTGTTTTAAGTGGAACAGGTATAACATTTATTTTGCTTTTTTCATGTTATGTGTAATGTTTGGAAATGCAGAGAAAGTAAAATCAATAATTGTAGCACCATCTGGTAAATAAATAGGTTGTAAATCTGAAGTATAAGCCGTTATGGTATTTTCAAATAGTTCATACGATACTAGATTTTGGAACGCAATTGTATTTGTAGTTAATAAATTGTTATTCACAATTGTATCATTCATTATTTTATCCGACTTTAATGGGCAGTAAGACCCCCACTTCAAAATTCAGCGAAAGCAAAGAAGTTAGGTGGGGGGCGGGCTGCCCATTAAAGTCCGATTGGTTCAACTAATAATCAGTGGGGGATGAAGAAAACACCCACTGATTACAGTTTCACTTTATATGGTGGTTAATCTTGAGAAACTTATGCATTTAGCATTTAAATGTAAAAATATAAAAAACGCATTTCTGAAGAAATGCGTTTTTTATTATTTTTCTAACATTTCAAGAGGTACGTCTTTTTCGCCGGCTACCTCAAATTTAATTTCCCCGTCTTCTTCATAAATACGTGAAATAATCGGTATAGTAATCATTAATTTTTTATGCTGCTTTCGCTTTCGAGCGGCATCTAAGCTAATCACGTTCATTATAAGCATCCTTTCTTCTAAAAATATATAAACAAAAGAAAATGCGTCCGGAAAGGGCGCTTAATTGAATTTGAAATACCGATTCATTTAAATGAGGTTTATATGATTTAACAACTGCAATTGAATTAAAAATAGTATGAATGGAATAATTGCACGTAGAAATTAACTTTACCAAAAAACGAAACAATATGCTATAAAAAATTTCAAATCTTTATCATATAACGAGAAAAAGGTTTTCGTTTCGCATATAATGAAAGTAGACGGGCAACGAGAGCTTTTTCATCATATTGCTTTGGAAAGGCGATGAAAAGAATGGATACGTTAGATTCATTATTATTTCAACTTGAACAATATGGAGAAGAGCATGATCGAAATAAAAAAACACGGGAAGAAAAATTACGGAATATTTCTCGTGAGATGGGGCAATTTTTATCAATTTTAGTAAAAGGGTGTAGTGCAAAAAACATTTTGGAAATTGGAACTTCTAATGGTTATTCTACATTGTGGTTAGCTAATGCGGTAGAAGAAACTAATGGAAATGTAACAACTGTAGAACTTTCTTCAGAACGAGTGGGAGAGGCACTTGCCAATTTTGAAAAGGCAAATCTTTTACAAAGGATTGATGTTCACAATCAAGAAGCAGGAGCATTTTTAGATTCACAACTAGATCATTCATTTGATTTTATTTTCCTAGATTCAGAGCGTACGCAATACATGTGGTGGCTGGAGCATATAAAACGCATTTTACAACCAAAAGGTCTTCTTGTTGTCGATAATGCTACTTCTCATGCGAGTGAATTAGTTGAGTTTATAAAAATGATTGAAGAAGATGAAATGTTTGAAACAGTATTATTGGCATTTCAAAATGGTGCATTTGTAGCGCGTAAGAAGAAATAGACTGTAGCGTAATATAATTATCACATTGAAAAAGCGTGTATGTCAAAAGATTGAGTGCAGTAGTATGGGAAGGACGTAATTTATATACGTAACATACGAAGAATCCGCCTTCAGCATGTCGGTCTCTAGGTCTTAAGTCTGAGGAAAATTATGTTGTTTACAGGTATACTTATAGTAAGAAACAGGGAATGACTGCATAAGCAGGTATTTCTTGAAAATTGATTTCATATAGGCTGTTTGCAAATGAAATACAATATATTAGATGAAATATAGTGCACATAAATTCGCACATATAAATAAAGGAGCGATTTTGTTGACTGAACTCGAGAAAAAAGAACCCGTATCAATTGTGAAAGATAATAATGTAGAAGTAGTAGTTGATACAGTTATAAAAGATGAAGAACTTGATGAATTAAACAAAGAAGCTGATCTTTATGTACAAAAGTTGAATAGCGAGCAAAATACAGATTTATCGAAAGTATTGTCTCAGCTAGGAGATTTAGGGGATAAAGAACAGCAAGCAGCAGGACAAACGCTATCAGCATTAAAACGTCCTGTTACAGCGATGATGAATGGAAAGAATGAAGAAATTCCAAATACATTGTTAGAATTACGCAAAGTAGTATCAGAGCTTGATCCCAATTCACTAAAAGCAAGTGGTATGAAGAAAATTATGTTTAAAGTATTCAAGAAAAATCCACTTGAAACATACGTGCATAAATATCAATCTATAGATAAGCAAATTGAGGAGATTATAAGATCACTTCTAATTGGTCGTGATAATTTACAAGAAGATACAGTTGGTCTTGAAATGCTTAAAGAGCAATCACACGATAAAATTCACGCGCTTGATAAGCAAGTATACTTAGGGAAAAAACTTGCTGGCATGCTGGAAGCTGAGAAACAAAATCCAGAACGTCAAAGGGATATTCCATTAATTAATGATGCATTAGAAAAGATTTTAGTGCGTACGCGCAATATGCAGCAAGCGAAAAGTGTGTTATTACAATCTATCGCATCAGTAGACATTATTAAGAAAAATAATGAAAAGTTAACAGAGGCAATTCGTAATGCAATTACGATGACACAAAACGTTGTAACAGTTTCTGCTGCTATCCAGTTAGCATTAACAAATCAACGTAAAACAATTGATGCAGTGAATGCAACAAATGAAGCAATTGAGTCTATGGTATTAAGTAATTCTCAGGCATTAAAACAAAATACAGAAGAAACAACGAAACTTCTTGAAAATCCTGCAATTAGCATGGATAAATTACGTGAATCATTCCAAAACGTATTCGCTGCGATTGAAGCTTCTGAGAAATCATCAGAACGTATTATCGAGTCAAGTAAGAAGTTTGTTATTGAACTAGACACATTTAACGATGAGATGAAGCAGAAACTTATTCAGCGTCCAAGGAAATAGCAGACTTTTAGAGGAGGTGAAAAAATGAGTTTCATTCAAACAGTACTAGTACTGTTAGGTACATTACTTTTAATCGCATTTACTGTCGTTGTATTAGTTGTATATTTCGGACGAAAACTGTATTTTTCGTGGACGAAGCCATATAAAAGAGCACACGATTCTTTAGATAAGTTATCGAATAAATCATTACCGTTTCTACAAGAATTTACACAACATCCACTCTTTTATCGCTGGATTCGTACGGAAGGAAAGAAAGAACAACATATATTAAACACGCTTTTCTGTGCATCGGGTCAACGTACGAGAGAGCAAGTATTCTCAATGTTACCGAAAGAAAAACAGAAAAAAGTACATGTAATGGCAAAAACAACGAAAAAACTTACAAATGAAGATATTGATGTAGCGGCGATGAAAATAAAAGATTTTTTAAGACAAGAAACGCAGCAAACAGTAAAGCCGACAGACTTATCGTTTTATAAATTGTATTTTTATGATCGATATCCAGATGCATTAAATACAATTCAAGCATATAAACGCTCAATAAATCCTTCATTACAACGAACGGTTGATGATATTACAATTTCAGTATTAAATGCTTTGCCATATTATCAAGAGCAGCGTATGTTTGAACAGCAACATAAACTTGAAACGTTCTTAATGAAAGATTTAACGGCGATGCTATCGTTAGTCGTACAATTACCACCTTCACAACGACCAGAAAAAGAAGAAGAGTTAAAAATCTACTTGCAAAATTTCCAAAAAGAAATGGAAGAAGTAGAGCGAGATATTCGTGACTCGATTGATCACGATTTGAATGTGAAGATGAGAGCAGCGACTGAGAAGTTTAAGAATAAGTAGAAGAGATTTCCTTGGAAGAGTTGGTACGTCCAGCTTTTTTGAGGGGATCTCTTTTTGTTAGAAAGTATCCTGCGATCAGAAATTACAGAATTAGTTGAAGTATTAATAAGTAAGGAAAACCCTTTTTTTATGATTGCATAATTGTTATACTGACAAATGTTGAAAATGTAAGATTCTATAAGAAACTCGTTTAAATAGTCAAAAACATGTATAGATAACTAGAATGGATCTTACGAAATACATAGTAGAGGAGTACATTTTTATAGTGGATACTTTGTTAATGTTTATTGGAATGATTGCTTTAATTGGAGCTATCTTATTTTTCATTGCGATGTTAGGAACGTTAATTATAAAGAACTATCGTTCGCGCTTGAAAAAATTTGCTATTATTTTTGGTTCATGTTTATCTGTGTTTATCGTTTCTTTAACATTAAGTCATATTTTTTATCCAATAACTGCAGAACAACAAGCTGAGATGGATAAAAAAGCTGAAGAAAAGAAACGGTTAGCGGCTAAAAAAGAAGAACAACAGAAAGCAGAAAAAGTAGAAGAAGAAAAAAATCCTGAAAAGGCGAGGAAAGAAAAAGAGAAGCAATTAGCAGAAGAAGAAAAGAAAATGAAACAAAAAGAAGAAGCAGATAGGTTGAAAGCAGAAGCAGAGCAACGCAAGAAGGAAGAGTCGGAAAAGAAAAAAGCAGAAGCAGAGCAACGTAAAAAAGAAGAGGAAGAAAAGAAGAAAATAGAAGAAGAGAAACAGAAAGCAGAAGCAGAGGCGCGTAAGGCAGAAACACAACAAAAGGTGTTGGAATCAAATTATAGATCAGCATATGCTATTCATAGTAAAAAACTAACAGA
>NZ_JAKUFR010000136.1:0-8562 GCF_022663555.1 Bacillus cereus group sp. BfR-BA-01381 | reverse complement strand
CTAAGTCAACATTCTATATTATCGAATATTCAATAATAAAAGAGAATATTAGGGAAGTAAGTCCAGTTTTGCAGAGTTTAACAGATAAAAAGAATAGCGAAATATAGGGAATATGGGGAGTATAGGAGAAGTGCTAGAGGATTAAATTGATTAATTAATTTTGTGGTAGATAATAGATGATCCATATGAATGAAAGAGTGTTTGCCTATTTTTATGAGCATAATGATATATATGATAGATTCTTTGAAGAAAAATATATACCAATTTAGTTTTTAGACACAACAAATAGCCTTGCATACCCCTTATTTTTTTGCAAGGCTCATTATAAATATATTAAAAAAGGCTATCAATATGTAATTCCTAAAGCTTTTGTAAATACATCAAGATTTCCAATAAGGTTAAATCTATTTTGCTTTACTTCCGTTTGGCCATGACGTTTTTGTTTATTTAAATGGTCTTTATATTTAATCATATATGCTTCTTCTACCCATGCAGCAATATGGTCTATAGATGATGCTTGTACATTTAAACATTCTAAAGTTTCACAGAAAGCATCAAATTGTACTTTATCCATAGATTTTGGCATTTTAATAGCTATTTTGTAACAATCTTCTTCAGTTACATGATTATTGTTTTTAAAACGTTTTTTTGCATACTCATATAAATCAATTTGGTCAGAGCTTGCATGTTCTTGGAGTTTCTTTGGTATTTCAGAACTTGAATCTAAATTGAAATGATGAACTCCTTGTTGTCTATTGTTATTTAGCTGTTCTTCTTTAGGTTCTTCAGTTTGCTTTTTATTGAGTACTTTTTCTTGTAATAGTTTAGAAAATGTATCTGTTACTTCAATTGCTAAAGCCCATTTTTTTCTAAAGTACTCAATGATTTGTATGTAATTTGAATGGATCGCTAAAATATATACAGATGGAGCCTTTTTTCCTTCTCTACGTGTTTTGATTTGTTGGCATACACCTATTTCTTCTAGCCATGCGATGATTTCATTAATTAGTGGTTTTGAAATTCCTGATTTCTTGCTGATATAGTCTTGTCTTACTTGAGAATATCCTTCTTGCACTAGGAAAGATAAAACTGTTTCAAGAGCTTGATATCTACGAGTTGTTTCAAGAAATTCTTTAGTGGTAACACCTTCTAGGTCCCAAACAATATTATCAATTTCTTTGATGACCTTTTTGATTGCTTTATTAATAGCACCAGGTGTTTTTGAAAGATGGTGAAGTTGAGGACTTAATTCTGATTTTGCTTTGCTTAATAAAAAATTTTTTAATAACACGAAAAAACCTCCCTAATATTTCCAGCCCAATATCGGAAAATTAGCGAGTTTTTTGTTCACAAAACTTCATTACTTATGATATAATTTAACCATAAAATAAATTTTGTGTAAAAAACTCTGCTAACGTGGGTTTTCAATTGATACAGTCGCCAAACTAGAAATCAATTGAAAACGGTGGGTGGAGTTTTATTTTTTTGTCTTTTTTTAATAAATTGAACTTAATTTCCTTTTTATATGAAATAACTATAACATAAATCTCTTTTTGGATTATATATTTCTAGTTATATATTTTATCCTTTTTTTCATGAAATATCAACTCATTGAAAAGTCTATTTCTTCCGTTTGATTAATTCTCAAAAAAAATCCCGGTTAATAAACTTATTAAGGTAATTAAGGGGATTTATACCTTTTGATTTAATAGAGTACAAATTATACAATGTTAAGGTCTGACGAGCAGAGCAATTATAATCTAGTATTTCTGTAAGGAAAAATACTTTTTTATAGTTAGCGAGCTTTTTTTATTTAAATATATTTGGAGGGATAATAAAATTGTTATTTTCAAAGTTAATAGATTTATGCGCGCTTTATGATTTGCATAAAAAAAGAAGCAAGGAATACCAATTTTCGGGGGTTCCGGAAATGGAATCTGTAGATATTAAAGAGTTTTATAAAGTAGATCACGCAATTGATATTCAATTTAATAATGAAGTGTCGGATTTGCAAAAATATAATATCGCTAAATTTGAATATCAAAGTCTATTGGAAAGTGATGATCCTTTTAATGATCTGGTAAGCGGTGAAGCTTATTTAAATAGAAATGAGGATGCACCTAATGTTATTTTTGTTCATGGCTGGCGTATGGAAAGTAATGAACGTGTGAAGAAAATCTTTCATGAAAAAATGATAGATTTAGATTGGAATTTATATTATTTTACTCTACCTTATCATTTTGCTAGGGAGCCGGAAGAATCATTGTTTAGTGGTGAGTATATGGTAAGTGCGGACATACAACGTACTGTAAAATCTACACAACAAGCGGTTGTTGATCTAAGAGGATTGATTCATTGGATTAAGAAGAATAAAAAAGGCCCTGTAATTTTAATAGGTGTGAGTTTGGGTGGATTTATTACAAATTTAACGGCATTAGTTGAACCAGAAATTGATGTGTTGACCTCTGTTTTTTATGCAAATCGTCTTTCATATTCGATCTGGAAAACAAATCCGGGTAAATATATAAAGAAGGATTTGTCTGTTCACGGTGTTACATATGAAGAACTCGTGGAGAGTTGGAAAATTACTGAACCAAGTCAAGCTACACCAATAATGAATCAGAAGAATATTCTATTGATTTCAGCAAAGCATGATCAATACGTACATATGAAGGATACAAGTTATCTTTGGGAAGAATGGAATAAACCCACACGTTATATTTATAATTGTGGCCATGCTGGGATTGTACTTAAAAGAAAACAAATTGCATCAGATACCATAGAATTTATTCGGAAACGAATATTCGAAAACGAATAATATCGGGGTGTATGTATGATAGTGCTGGTATTTTTACTGTGGATGATGGCAGCCATATTATTTCTAACTAATCCTAAAAATGAAGAAACACGGTGGGGAAGTGCAATCGCCCTGTTTGGTGGGTTTGGCGGTTTTGGAGTGATGCTCGGAATAGGGCCAGATCGTCCAGAATTTATTTTATGGATGGATGCAATTGCAACATCATGGGGGCATTATTTGACGCCATATGCTATTTGGATGTTTGGGGTTGTGTTTTCAGGGGTTTTTAGGACTAATTCATCTGTGAAAAGAATACTAAGGAATGTGGTGTTTTTAATACCGGTTTTCTATATGTATAGTATTGATCAAATATATCCTGAGTTTAAAACTGATTATGTTATTTTGTCTTGTTGGACAGTTCCTTATGTTATGGGAACAAATATATTAATGATTTACTCTACTTTTCGGGAAACAAGGCCGGCTATAAAGAAGAATAAAATATTTACATGTTTAGTTATTCTTCCGGTAAATACTTTTGCCCTGGTTACAAATATCATTTTGGAAGCTTTGGGTATAAAAGATGTATGGTTTTATAATCCATTGGTTATTGCTATTCAGTTTGTTATATTTGGGTACTTGATTATAAGGTATGGTTTTTTAGATGTTAAAATTCGTTTTGAAAGGCAACACAGAGATACCACTATGAAGGCTGTTGCATCTGGAACGGCATTATTGAATCATACGATTAAAAATGAAATAGCAAAAATTGATTTTTTAGTCAGTCAGTTAAAAGAACATAATTTAACTGAAAAAGCCAATGAGAGTATAGAGTTAGCCCTTAATTCTACTCAACATGTTTTAGAACTTTCCGCACGTATACAAAGTAAATTAGACGTTATGAACTTAAAAGAATCAAACTTTTGGCTATCAGATAATATTGAATCTACATTGGCTTTACTTCAACCGTATTTAAATTCGAATGTACAGGTTATTAAGCAGTATGAAGTAGATGTGAAAGTATGTGCTGATCCTATACATATACAAGAAACCCTATTAAATATTATTAAGAACGCTTTGGAAGCAATGAGTAATGACGGAAGATTATTAGTTAAGCTTTATAATACTAGACGGAAAGTATATATAGAGATTACTGATAGTGGGAAAGGGATTCCAAAAGACAAACTAGATCAGGTATTAAATCCTTTCTTTAGTACTAAAGGTACAAAAGGGAACTATGGATTAGGTCTAACATACTCCTATAACGTAATGCAGAAGCATGGTGGCGACATTTCTATTAAAAGTAAAGTTAATCAAGGGACTACATTTACTTTGTCACTTCCAGCTAAGAGAGTTCTTGAAGTTAATGAACAATTTAATATAGATGGGGGATCATAAAGGATGACTATAATTAGATTGGCCATTGTTGAAGATGATCCAGTATGGATGAAATGTTTGTGTGAGTATATAGAGAAGGAAAATGATATAACAGTTATTGAAAAAGCTACGACAAAAGAAGAGGCTTTACAAATAAATATTGAAAATATAGATGTAATACTACTGGATTTAACATTGTCTAATTCAAATGATGACGAAAATTTAAATGGATTAGAGGTTGCAAATTATTGGAATGATAGAGGTTTTAAAAATATTATCATGTTGACTTCTTGGGAAGAACAAGAAATTATTTTGGAGGCATTCGATAATGGCGCTATAAATTATGTGACTAAAACCTCATATAGAGACATTCCAGGCACAATTAGAGATGCATATCAAGGTAAGGTAAGTATTCATTCGGATGTTTCTTTTACACTTGTTAATGCTTTGAAGACGGAAAGGAAAATTAGTGTTTTAACACCTTCGGAGAGGGAAGTATATAAGTTAAAAGAAAAAGGCTTAAATAAGAATCAAATCGCTGATATGTTGTTTAAATCAGTAGAAACTATAAAAAAACAATTTAAAATGATTAATAGTAAAATTAAAAAGTGATAGTTTTAAAATCGTAAAAACATTATATTTTAACATTTAAATCGCGGTTCGGGAAGGGGTATCTTTTTAACCCTTCCCGAATTTATTTTAGGCTCGTATCATATATACAGTAATTTAATTATTCGATATCGAATATTAAGGGGCTGAGTACAATGATGACTATGATAAGAGAAGCAAGGTTGCAGAAAGGCTGGACTCAATTAGATTTAGCAAAAAAATCCGGTGTTCCACAACCGACAATTTCTCAGATTGAAAGTGGGGAAAGAAAATACCCTACTTATCAAAATATCAAGAAAATAGCTGAAGCTCTTGGGATAAAGACCGAAGAGCTTATGAAAGAATAGCTATTTGTATGACGGTTGAACGACATCCAATTGTACAAACAATATCGTTCAATCGTCATATTTTTATCTAACGTATCTGATGCTCAATGTCACCATAATTTCTATGCCGAATTTAAATGAATTCCGTAATCTGATTAAATGTAATATTCAGTGGAGGGAGATTTATGCAATTTAAAGAAATTGATCAGCAGTTCATTGAAAAACAAATAGAAAAAGACTTGTTTGAAGACGTACTGAATAATCAAGAAAATCCAGTGGAATTTTTCTATGAGATTTTAGATGTACTTCAACAATTTGAAAATAAAGGGTAGAGTATCCTGAAACAGATACCCTACCCATTTATTTTTCGTTTTGATCTTCATTGTTTTCTTTTATTTTTTGTAATTCTTCATCTTCAGCTTGTGCCGTGAAATTTAAGTAATTCACATATTTGATTAATTCTTGTTTAACCATAGGTTTTTTGCTATCTGGAATATTCTTGTATCTTTCATATATTTCATTGGCCAATTGAGAGACTACTTCTTTCTTTTGTGCTTCATTATCAAAAACTTGGTGGTTTAACATATAATCGATGCTAACTTTGAAATAGTTAGCTACTTTTATTAACATATCGAAATTTGGTTCTTTATTACCAAGTTCCCAAGAAGATATCGCGCTTCCTGTTACGCCAAGTTCTTTACCTAATGCGTTTAAGCTTAACCCCTTTAAATTCCTTAAATTTCTTAAATTTCTACCAAAAATGTTGTCTTCCAATCCAATCAACCTTTCGTACTTTATTGCGATTAGTTGAAGTCACTTCACTTGTTTTATTCCGTTGGAATAAAAATGTTCTTCTAACTGTTGACGTTTGATTAATAATCAAATAGAATATAGACAAGGAGGTGAGCATTTGGCTTTGTCAAATAAAACTAATTCAACAGTTTTACGAAAAGTTAGAGAAGAAAAAGATCTAACTGTACAAGAAGTTTCTAAAGGTACTGATATTCCTGAAAACACTCTTTATAGCATTGAAATAGGCAGAAGTGGTGTTAATGCTAAAAGGGCTAGGAAAATAAGTACATATTTAAAAGAACCTCTTGAAAGACTGTTCGAATCTAGTTCATATTATGCCAAACTTGAGGATGAACACCCTCGTTAGCTAATCGCTTTAAAATATTTGCATTTTATCATTATGTATACACTTTTCTATTGTAAATGATAAGAAGAGTTTATAAGCATTGATAAGATAAAAAAATATTATTTTATTATTATTTTTCTTTTATTGATAGTAAATACCTTCAAAGGGGGGAGTTTATGGAAAAAGAAAGTAGGCTTACATTTTATGATGTATCTTGTAAAGCTCACTCTGTAAAAACTTTTGATGGGAAAACATATCAGTTAAAAGGTGCTGTCGCTATCGAAAATAAAACAGGGGAAATCGTAAAAATAGCCCAAGTATATTATAAGGTACGATCAGTAGTGGATAAAAATAATAACCTTATTGCTAAAAGGAAAAATCCAGAAGATGAGCTTGTAGCGATAAGAAAACCCAAAAAGATTGCAGAGTAAGTTGAAGTTTAGCGATTTTGAAGTGTGCTGTGAGAGTATTTTAAGATTCCGTTTGAATGAAATATCTATTGGTGGGGATTCCACTTGGAATTTTGTATACAGCACAAATTGATCCTTTGATAAATGAATATTGCGTGCCGCCCTTGATATGGTCACTAGAGGGTTAGGTCGACGAGTAGAGTTTGGTGAGTGGAACTTAAAACTCATCTGTGGCCGTAATTTAACAGTGTATCGATGATCTGATTGATATAATCGTGAGAAATATCCCAAGTAGACGTTTCGATGAAGCGATCAATATCAAAAGGTAGATATACGAGGTTCTTCGTACATGCCGAAAACGTTGTGCTGTGTGAGGCTGTTATAAGTTAGACTGGGAATAACTTATAACAGCCTCATACGAGGTCGTCAATCTAGCCATAATTGACAAAATTTTATTCTTTTACTTTATACAAATTGATTATTCTCAAGTAGACTTCAAAATCGCTAATTATAAGAAATTAGATTTTATAGGTGGTGATGTTAAAAATTCGTGAACACCTTGATATTATATACAGTTTACATGAGTTTAAATGTTTTTATGGATTTAAAGTATCTGATTACTAAAAACTATTGGCACTTAATATTTTTTAGTCTTTCAATAGTTCTTTGTGTAATTCAGAATAAGAATGTGTTAGCTCTACTCGTAATCGCAATTGTTGCATTAATAATTGGTGTGTTAATTAGAGAAAAGATGCCATTGGCTAAGTTTTCGCCCGGAGATACAAAAATGATAGTAATTTCATCTATGTATTTATATATCTTAGGGTCTTTGAAGATACATTGGCTATTGATACCGATTTTATTACATGTAACAGTATTCATTTTATCAGCAGTAATATATGGGTTAATTGTGATTTTATTGTTTGTAAAAAAATATATATTTACCAGAACAATAAGCGGCTACCATTCCTTTAAATTTCTGAAGATTAGCATTGAACTAACAACAGAAGGTTTGAAAATAATCAGTATGAGTTACCGTTTTCCGGCAGCAATCTCTATAATTGCTGGTTTTATGTCGCTAGTATTGTTACAGTGGTAATATATTTTGTATTATAGGTATATTAAGATGAAATATTAAACTGGAGGATTAATCATGAAAAAAACAATTCTAACTACAACGGCAGCATTAACAATGATGGGAACGGGTATGGGAATCAATGTTGACCATATCAAGCCAGCTGAAGTTAAAGCTGATACTATATCATTCTATGATGTACCAAATAACCACTGGGCGACTAAAGCAATCACAAACTTAGCGAATAGAAATATTGTTGCTGGTTACGGTAATGGACAGTTTGGTTTTGGCGATAATGTAACTCGTGGCCAAGTTGCTCGCATGATCTATAACTACTTAAAGCCAGCGGATGCGGGTAATTTCAAAAACCCATTTAGCGATATTAAAGGGCATATGTTTGAAAAAGAGATTCTAGCACTTGCTAAAGTTGGTGTTATTAAGGGTTATGGAGAAGGGAAATTTGGCCCGGATGATATCTTAACACGCGAACAAATGGCGCAGGTACTTACAAATGCTTTCAAATTTGAGGGAACTAAAAATACATCATTTGTAGATGTTGATAAAAACTCTTGGTCGTACAAGGCAATAGGTGCTTTAGAAGAGAAGGGCATTACGATTGGTACAGGTGGTAATATGTATTCACCAGCATCAGTTGTAACACGAGAACAATATAGTCAGTTTTTATTTAATTCTATTAATGTAATAGAAAAAGAGAAAGAGACTAAGCCAGAAGAAAAGCCAAACACTGGCGGAGAAGTTAAGCCAGAAGAAAAACCGAATACTGGCGGAGAAGTTAAGCCAGAAGAAAAACCGAATACTGGCGGAGAAGTTAA
>NZ_JAKUFR010000135.1:0-8568 GCF_022663555.1 Bacillus cereus group sp. BfR-BA-01381 | reverse complement strand
TCATCCTGAGCCAGGATCAAACTCTCCAATAAAGTTAGTTTGTCTAGCATCTAAAATAAAAATTGACGTTTCACGTTGTTTGTTTCGTTCAGTTTTCAAAGAACTACTTAGTCGCTCATTTGCGACTTCCTTATGTTAACATTTTCATCTTTCAATGTCAACTAAGTTTTTTATTTCGTTTGTCGCTTTCGATGTTGTTGTCATCGGCGACTTGTTCTATACTACACCTCTATACTCTAATCGTCAATACTTTTCATCCTTTTTATTTTATAAATTATAAAGTTTTTTTATGCTCCTTCCCTAAAGATTAATAAACTAGTGCAGTCACTTTTATAATCGACAGTTTCTACTTTCTAAAGAATGAATATCAAGCCAAACAAATATATATTAAAAGTAGCTTTTTTATTTCGATTACATTCACAATTTCTCATACCACTTCTCTCTAGGAATTATAAATACACCATACCTTTACTAAAAATCTAATTAACTTAGGAGGCGTTATGAAATGCATGTTAATAAGAAAATCATTTATGTATCCCATGATGCCCATTTCCACGGAGCACAACTGCTTTCTTTACATACTATTAAAGCTCTTAAAGAAAACTTTCATTACTCCGTCGCAATTATTTCTATTGGAACGGGCATTTTAATCCAAGATTTTCAAAAGTATGGTCCTGTTTATTGCCTAGAGGAAAACTACCCAACGGAAGAAAAAGTCGAATTATTAATAAAGAAGTTATTATTAAAAGACTATACCATCGCCATATGTAGTACCGTCATAAGTGGTGATATAGTTGCATTACTAGCTAAACATAATATTAAAGTTATTTCATTAATACATGAATTGCCGCATTTAATACAACAGTACTCTGCTGAGGAAAAAGCAAGAAACATTGCCCAATCTGCTCACAAAATTGTCTTCCCTTCACAATACGTGTATGAAAAATTCCGTACAATCACCCAATTAGATCGTCAAAAATGCCACATCCTCCCTCAAGGTTTGTTTAACCACAATCCTTATAAGAACAATATTGCAAAAGCGAGAAACGAATTACGAAAAAAACACAACCTGCCTCTCGATAGCAAAATCATTTTGGGGGTAGGTTTCGCTGATCATCGAAAAGGAATAGATTTATTCTCACTTATTGCTTACTCAGTAAGAAAGGTACATACGAATATTCATTTTATCTGGGTTGGGAAAACAGATGTTCATTTTTTAAATACAATATCCCCAAGATATACAGCACATTTCACATTAGTGGACCCCACTCCAGATATCGGTTTATATAACGCCGGTGCTGATTTATATTTATTAACTTCAAGAGAAGACCCTTTCCCAAACGTAGTTTTAGAAGCATTAGATACCAAAGTCCCTGTTATAGGTTTCAAAAACGCTGGAGGTTTTCAAGATGTTGTTACGGAACAAACCGGCGCATTAGTAGACTATTTAAACTTACCTATGATGCTGGAAAGAATATATGAACTTATCGGGAATGAGGATTTACGATTACAAAAAGGGACCTTTGGCCAAGAACTTATTGAAAGAGATTTCAACTTTCTTGATTACGTTTATCAATTATTAAACTTGCTTGAGCATAATTATAAAAAAATAAGCGTCATTGTACCGAACTATAATTACGAAAAATACTTACCGGAACGAGTTAAATCCATATTAAACCAAACCTATCCCCTTTACGAACTAATTTTCCTAGACGATGCCTCTACTGACAATAGCGTATCTATATTTGAAAAGCTGCTCTCGAACGAAAATAAACACCACCTGAAAGTTCAGCAGATTATTAATGATAAAAACTCTGGTTCTGTATTTAAACAATGGATAAAAGGTGTCTCTGCAGCAACCGGTGATTATATTTGGATTGCTGAGGCTGATGACTTATGTGATCAGACATTTTTAGAAGAAGTAATACAAGGGTTTCATATAGATAGTGATGTTACCTTAAGCTACACACAATCAAAACAAATAGATGAACAAGGAAATATCTTGGCCAATCATTATTTGGATTACACAAATGATATTGATAAGGAAAAATGGCAGAGTTCTTATGTCCGAAAAGGGATAGATGAAATACAAGATACGTTACTTATCAAAAACACCATACCTAATGTCTCAAGTGTAGTTTTTAAAAACATAGATATAAAAACAATAGCAAAACAATTGGAAAAGTTTAAAATAGCTGGTGATTGGTTTTTCTATGTTTCTCTTCTTAAAGAGGGGAACATTTATTTTAATCCAAAACCTCTAAACTATCATAGACGACATACAAATAGCGTAACAAGAACAGAAGATTCATATTCCCATTACAGTGAAGTTGTACAAATGCAGAATTTCATTAAAGACACCTTTACTATCGACGACATTTCAAAAAAGAAAATGTATGCATATAGAAAGTACCTTGAAACATATTTGAAGGTTTAATTATATATTTTCTTTATCATCAGTATCTCTTGTAAGACATTACTATTATTTAAGGGGTGTTACTCTTTGAAAGAATTTATAGAGGCAAATAAACATTTGATTTCTCAAATTGCACAAAAATACAATGTAAGTGCAAATATCCACCCAGAGGATCATATCTTTCAATTCCTTGTCACAAATCCAGTCTTTCCATCTAAAAAAGAAGCAATAGATTATTATTTTAAAGATGGAAGAAAATCAGCAGAAACACTCTTAGATTTAATTACTTCCTTTTCTCCTCTTGTAGACACTCCAATTCAATTATTAGAATTCGCATCCGGATATGGCTGCGTAACACGTCATTTATTAAATCAGCAAACGAACTTAAGTATAACTACTTGTGATATACACGAAGAGGCTATTACTTTTATTGAAAGCACATTACATACTTCATCTCTATTATCTCACCCTGAACCAGAACAAGTAAAATTAGCCTCGTCTACGTACGATATCGTTTTTTGTCTATCCTTTTTTTCTCATATGCCTGATACAACTTGGTTTCGTTGGCTTCAGACATTGTATAATGCTGTTTCCCCTGGCGGATTACTCATTTTCACAACTCATGGATATCAAAGTAAAAAGTACTTCGGCTTTCCCGCTTTAAATGAAAAGGGTTATTGGTTTCTCCCCTCTAGCGAACAACTCGATTTAGATGTGCATCAATACGGGCAAACGATCGTTAGCCCCTCTTACGTATGTGACAAAATTAAATTATTACCTTATAATCCTATTATCAAAAAATACACTGAAGGTTTTTGGTGGGAACATCAAGATCTTTGGGTAATAAAAAAAGAAATAAAATAATAAACCACGCTCTACTTATACAGAAGTAGGGCATGGCTTATTATTTTTTACTATATAAGAACTCTTCAATCCATAGCTTATTTAATCTAATTCCACTTTTGAAATCCACTTTCGGTTCCCAATTACATTCTCGTCTTACTCTATCTATATTTAAAATGATTTTTTGAACGTTTTCTTGCTTTTGTTTATAGCAGATAAAGTCCACTTTTCTTTCCGTTAATTTCTCCAATTCTACTATAATTCGTTTTAAAGAGAGACCCTTTCCGCTACCTATATTATACACACAAAATTTCAAGTGATTTAATTGCGATAGTTGTATAGTAACTTCCACTAAATCATCGATATAAATATAATCTCGAATAATCTCTTGTGGATTCCCATATATATTAATCTTTTCATTACTGAGATGCTGATACAAAAAACAATTTATTGCTCCAACTTTCTTTAACGGGTTTTGATATTTTCCATACGGATTAGAATATCTACATACAACATAGTCCATTCCATATTTTTTCTTATAAAAGTACAAATAATTTTCAAGCGACACCTTTGTTATTCCATAAGGAGAAAGTGGTTTTAATGGATGTTCCTCATCAATAGGTAGATATTCCGGTTCACCATAAACTGTGCCTCCAGAAGACGCTAATACGATTTTTTTAATAGGGAAATTTTTAGCACTTTCCATGAAATTAAGAAAAAAAAGGCTACTGTTTATATCTCCGAAAACATCTTCAATTGAAGTTGTTACATTAGACGTTGCAGCTAAATAAATAATAATATCCACATTAACTAAGGCTTTATATATATCTTCAACATTTGCTAAATCACCTTTAATAAATTCAACCTCACTTATAATATTTTGAGGAAAATTATTTATATGTCTGGAAAATACTTTTACATTTTGGCCTTTTTTCAATAAACCTAATGCGAGGTTAATACCAATGAAACTATTTCCACCTACTATTAAATAATTATTCTTCCGCATAATATCCTCTCTAGTAATAAGATTTTTGCTTATCACACCTAGAAATATAAATAAATGAACTTAGTCAATTCTATTATTGAGTCTCTTATAATTGTATGCCCCTTATAAATTTTCATTATCTTTATTTTATATTTTCCCTTTAGAATCACTACCTTATTTAAGCTGCCCCCAAAAAACACTCATAATATTTACTCATTCCTATGAATATATTGGATTAGTAAAAGCTTCCCCCTCTCCATAAATAAAACTTTCAAAAAGGAGCACTACATGTATGAAGAATGTAAATCAAGAGCTTTTAAATCATGTAATTCTACATAAAGATCGAATCCCACATTTCCATAAAGACTTTCCCCTTATACTATTCTGGAGCCACAGAAGCGGATGCACTACTTTAGCTAATTGGTTCTTTTTTCAAATTGGATTGTTTAATGAAGCAAAGAAATACCATGACTTTATTCATTACTATGAATTCTGGGTGTATAAAAACAACACCAACTACATACCAGAGTTACAAAATGGTCTTCTAACAGCAGAAAAAGATGTTTGTAAACTCGTACGAAATCCCTATACAAGGGCCGTCAGCTCATTTTTATTACTTGCTGACAATCCATATGCAATTCCTCAATGGGAAAGTATCCGCCAGTATTTATATAATGACAAATATAGTAACCGAGGAATATCATTTAAACAATTTTTATATTACGTTCGAGCATTAGGCCCCAATTCCGTAGCAATGGACATACATTTTAGTCAGCAATACGTTCCGGGTGAAGAAAACTTCATTCAACACTATATTCCTTTAGAAGATTTTAATACACAAATCACCAAAATAGAACATACGTACGATTTGGTTAAATCTAATTTAGCGCTACTTACAAATTCAGATCATCATCGCGCTCATAAAATGATGTATACAGGAAGCTATTCAGAACTCAGCATTACAGATGTCGCCTTCCCTCGCTTTCCGACATACGAAAGTTTTTATGATGAAGAAACAATGGCGTTAGTTACAGAAATATATGCACAAGACTTTGAAATGTATCCGTACACGAAAGGGATATTTTAAATTGATACATTCTTCAATGAATAAAAACGAATGTATCGCATAGCATAAAGTGAAACTTTAATTAGAGTGGGGTTCTCCCCCGCTAATTATTCCCTACTATCAATTTTACTGTTATAGATTCCCTAAATTTCACCTACCCTCTTTGAATTCACTGATTATTGACGCATGTGCCATATGCATTTTTTACACAGGAGTGATGTCATGTGGAAGGTAATTTAAAGCACAATAATGGATACTGCGTTATTTGTGAGAAGGAAGCTATATTTATAGAGCATAACGATTGGCTTAGAGATCACTACTTATGTTCTACATGCCACTCTATACCAAGGCAACGAGCTTTAATTCATGTTTTAAATACATTTTTTCCAAAATGGGGTTCCTATCATATTCACGAATCCTCTCCTGGAGGGATTACAACTCAACTACTAATAAAAAACTGCAAAAACTATACATACTCTCAATACTTTAAAAACTATCCTCTCGGCCAATACTTTCAAGGGATTAGATGCGAGAACTTAGAAAACATGACCTTCCAAAATGGATCTTTTGATTTGTTCATTACTCAAGATGTCTTTGAACATGTAATGGAACCAAACAAAGCCTTTAAAGAAATAGAGCGTGTATTAAAGCCTGGTGGTGCTCATGTGTTTACTGTCCCTTGGTACCACACACTTCCAAAAACTTTGCAAAGGGCAAGAATCAACGAGGATGGAATTGAGTATATTGAAGAGCCAATTTATCACGGAAATCCTATTGATGATAATGGGGCTTTAGTAACATTTGACTGGGGCCAAGACATGATTGAATATATTTATACACATGCAAATATGTATACCCTAGTTTATTTACAAAAGGATAAATCACTAGGCTTAGATGCTGAATTTTTACATGTTTTTATTAGTAGAAAACAAGAAAATGATTTTTAGGCACCATATAATTTGGAGGTTAACAAATGGATGACTTTAAGTTAGGAAGTGATTTTGATAGCCTTGTTAGCCCGCTTTCTGATGTTGAACTTCTTCATCTATTTATACAAAGTTGCTCACAAACAAAGATAAATGGTATCCCAGTACCTACGTTCCCCCCTGAAGAAATTCAACAACAGTTTGTAGGTGCTTCCTATGAACATGCTCTTTATGAAGCATATTTGTTTTATAGACTTGTAAAAACATATGCCCATAATTTAGGCGTTCCCTTGAATAAAGAACGGAAAATTTTAGACTTTGGTTGTGGATGGGGAAGAATCATACGCTTCTTTTTTAAAGATGTTCGCCATAAAAATTTGCTTGGTATTGATGTAGACCCTGTAATGATTAACCTTTGTAACGAAACTTTAGGAAGAGGCAGATATAAAATAGCTCCCCCACAACCTCCTGCAGAATTTATTAATGACAATTCATTAGACATCATATTCGCTTATTCTGTATTCTCACATTTATCCGAAGAAACTGCAGAAAATTGGATAAAGGAATTTTCAAGAATTCTTCGTCCAGGTGGCATCTTCATCGCCACAACACAAGCGCGCTATTTTCTCGATTTTTGTCAACAATTTAAGGAACACCCTGAATTAATTCAGACAGGATGGCATAAAACTTTATCTCAAGCTTTTCCAGATATAAATCGTGCCATCTCGGATTATGAAAGCGGAAATTTTGTCCACAGCCCTACGGGAGCTGGAGACGTTAGAAATAGTAGCTTCTACGGAGAAACTGTTATACCTAGAACTTATATTAAAAATCACTATGAGAAGTATTTAAAGCTGCGGGACTTTTTTGATGATGCAAACCGATTACCCCAAGCTCTATTTGTTCTCCAAAAAGATTAACTCTTTCGCTCATTGTATAATGAAGATTATTTTATTTCTCAGCCGTATATATTAAAACATTAAAGATTTCCATATCAAGCAAACTGTACAAAAAAATTCATTATGAGGCATAAACAGAGTAAGTAAATAACGGTTCTCATGCTTTAACTAGATTCGAAAAATCAAAAATAACTTCCCACCACTTGAACTACGAAGCACATAAGGGGGATATATCTTGAAAATAATTGCTTTTTACTTACCACAGTTTCATCAAATAAAAGAAAATGACCGATGGTGGGGAAAAGGTTTTACTGAATGGACAAATACTAAAAGTGCACGACCTTTATTTTCAGGACATTATCAACCTAGAGAACCTTATCAAGATTTTTATTACGACTTAACCACCCCATCCGTAAGAAAGTGGCAAGCAGGAATTGCTAAAGCACACGGCATATATGGTTTTTGTTATTACCATTACTGGTTTAAAGGGAAAAGGCTATTGGAGAGACCATTTAATGAGGTACTTCAGATGGGCGAACCAGATTTTCCATTTTGCCTATCTTGGGCAAATGAACCATGGACAAAAACTTGGGATGGTCTTGATAGTCACATATTAATGCCTCAAAATTACGGAGAATTATCAGATTGGAAAGAACACTTTGATTATTTATTACAAGCTTTCCAAGATGAGAGGTATATCCGTATAAATGATAAACCACTATTCATTATTTATCGTCCTGGGCATATACCTAATTGTGAGCAAATGCTTAACTACTGGAATACACTCGCACAAGAAAATGGTTTGAAAGGTATATACTTCACAGAAACATTAAACAGCTTTCCACTTCCTAATATAAATGGATTTGATGCTAGCATTCAATTCGAGCCTTTTTATACAATTGCTCATGATAGTTCTTCCGACATAAATAAGATAATATATGAATCTGGTAAACAAATAAACGCTTGGGATTATGATAAAGTGTGGATGTATATATTAAAACGATCTCCTTCAGAGAAAAAAACATTTCCCGGTGCCTTTGTTGACTGGGATAACACAGCACGCCGCAAAGATTTAAATAGCAGCATTTTCGTAGGCTCTACTCCTGAGAAGTTCACGATATATTTAAGTAAGCAAATCCAGCGCACCTATTCTCTTTACAACAGCGAGTTTTTATTTATTAATGCGTGGAATGAATGGGCAGAAGGTACTTACTTAGAACCCGATAAAAGGCATGGCTTTGCCTATTTAGAAGGAGTTAAACAAGCAATTAACAGAGGCATGAAAGCATACAAAAAAGACGAGTCATTCTGACTCGTCTTACAGTTGCTTGGCGACGTCCTACTCTCACAGGGACAAGGTCCCAACTACCATCGGCGCTAGAGAGCTTAACTTCCGTGTTCGGTATGGGAACGGGTGTGACCTCTCTGCCATC
>NZ_JAKUFR010000134.1:0-8687 GCF_022663555.1 Bacillus cereus group sp. BfR-BA-01381 | reverse complement strand
TATGGAGTACTCCATTTAATTTGTCTATCCATTCATCTTTGGATTTCCATCCGCCAACCGTTTTTTCACTCACAGTTTTTTCGGATGTAGACAACAATTCAGCAATTTTACGATTCGTAATATCGCCATTATGTTCTTTAAATATTTCATACGCTTTGTTACGGTCTGGACTTCGTTGTCTGGCCATAATTACATAACACCTGCCCCCTTATCCTATTGCTTGCACTTCCTTCTCTAAACACTCAATGCATATATGAGCATTATCCGTATTTACTTCACGGATATATGTTTTATCAAAATGAGTAATAGTTAATGGCATTTTTAATGTCCACATGCAAGGCTCATTACAAACAGAGCATGTAGGAACGTTTATAGTTTCTTCTTCCATTTACACCACCTCACGCTAATCGCTTTACAAAATAAAAAAGCAGCGGATTCCGCTACTTTAATTGTTCAATATATCTCATTACCTTATCTCTATTAACTATTGAATCCTCATCATATCCACCTGTTAAGAATCCAAAGTGAGCAGATTTCAAATATTCGAGTGTTGTTTCTTCCGGTTCGAACTGTTCCTCAAATCCAAAACAAGAGCAATGAGAACCATGATTTTCAAATAGCTGTCCAGTTTCCTTATGTTTTAATAAGAAGAAAGATGAACTGTCACATCCGCACATACCATAAGATTCGTAAGCAATTAAAATATCATATTGTTCCACTTCTTCTTTCGAAGCTTCATACTCTTCAACAATATGTTCTCGCACTTCTTCTTCAGACATATCTTTTAAATCCTCAAGGACTAACAATTCCATTAAACCACCTCAAAAGAATCTTATTTTAAAAAAATCGTTAAGAAATTTGTTGTATGCATGGGAAATGAATAGATATTCACGATGACTGCTCATAATGTATCTTATGTAAACAAGCTTTTCGGGAAATACGCTGTCATATCAACGTTTGTGGCAATTTTAATAACTTCCAATTACAACATTTTTTATACATTGTTGATTTTACGCTGTTTTTACCCTAAAACCCTCACCATTTCCTGCATAAACTTCACTTAGTTAACTACCTCTATTTTATCGAAATTTACGTAACAAAATATATGATGTGTTACATTAGATGATTTTCACTTACGTTTTACAATATTTGGTTTGTGTTGAGTTTGTTTTGCTAATTTCGGATGTTTAGGCTCTTTCTTTTCCTTCAACAATAAATAAAGCGTCATGCTAATAAACGCAACGCCTAACATTGTACAAATAACTTCCATCATTCTAACCAACTAGATCCTTTTGAATATCTGCAAATGAATTTCCGTAAGAGCAACCAATAATTCTAATACCATTTGAATATTTATGATTTAAGTTCTCATCATATACATTTTGATAGTAATTCAATTTGTCTTCTGCATTATCTATTTTATTAATAATTACTTCTGCTTCTTTAAAACCTTCCATTTCTATTAATACGCCAACAAATTTAACTTGGTTATTAATAGCAGCATTAAAACATTCTTTTAAATTCTCAACAGTTAAATTACTCACCATATTACTCTCCTTTACATTCCTATAAAATACTCTTTATTGTGTAATAACTACATAGCAAAGAAAATAGTTCTTTTACTCTTCTCACAGCCACCGCACTCTTACATTTTTCAATTTGACTACGCGCCTTACGTCAGTGGCTATGAGAGAAACAAAAGCTCTCCCAGGAATTTTTTAATTTTATATCGGGACATCTTTCCGTACCCCTTTAAATTGACACCCTAAAGGTAGGCAGGTATCAACTTAAAGGAGAACAGAAGCTCTCCTCCGTTTAGACCGTTTAAATTAATGAAGTTTTGAAGACTATTCTAATTACGATTGAAATCAGAACAACATACAGTAAGGCTCGTAACCTCTTACTTGTATGCAACTTAAACTATCTTGCGAATAAGGAAGAGCAACGCTATAGGTTCACTCAATCACTTATCTGCAGTAACTGGTTTCGGCTGTTCATATATAGGTGGCTTTTTGACGACAAATTTCGACATTTTTAAAACAAAAGAATACTAACATATACAAAATAAACTTCCGCTCAATCGCTCACCAATTTTTTTATCCGCTCTTTTTAAATATTCTTGAACAGTAGTTCTTTTCACATTCAAATAATTGGAAATTTTATCCTGAGTGAATCCATACCCTCTAGACATTACATATATTTCCTTTTCCCTTTCGGTCAACGTTGATAATGCATCTTCTAGTTGTATACGATCCCATTCAGAAATAACACTCTCTTTGGCTTCCGTATCCCATTCATATATCGGCATTTCAGTACTACGTGTATATCTTTGCATTAATAACGGGTCACATGGTCTTTCTCGCTGATATGCAGCCCTACGTTCAATCCCTCTTTTTTTACCTGGCTGTTTAGCAGTACGCATCCATTCCAGAGCATAATTAATATCACTAATCATTCCGTTAATGATGCTTATATCCTTTTCTGTTGCGCCCACCTTAGATTCTTCTAACTTCTTTCTTGTTTCGGTATACTGCTTCATTAAATCTTTCATAAGCCAGGTTCCTCCTTTTATATAAAAAGAGGACGCTGAATTATATATAGGAAGAAATACTTTCCTACGCATAATCAACGTCCTCTAAATGCGGACTATTACTTTCATTCTTTTTTATTTATCCTTTTAATACGGTATGTGAAATTTTTATCTTAGATTTCGCTTTTTCAATTGCTCACTGATATAACTCGGATCTCGTATACCAAGCTTCTTTGCTATCTTCACTTTTGTCATTCCGCTTTCTAGCATTATTAATGTCTTTTCACATAATACATCCCATTCTGCTTTCGTTCTCCTTTTCGGCTTATCACCTACATAGGTTCCCCCTAATGCAGTACCTAATTTATTTATCTGTTTACCTATATCACAATTATGTAAACAATGACTTGGTTTGTATTGATACTCACATCTATTACAATGATGGTCCTGTAAATCTATTATCTTTATGCGTACGGTTTTATTATTAATACTATTCGTTTGTTCCATCAGCTGCAGATTGGCCATTCTAATTTATCGACATGTACCAGGTAATCTACAAGAGCACGATCAGTTCTTTCTACTACATACGCATGTTTCTCAAATTCTTCCCTCGGAATTGATTTACGGGCACCATCGTATAACATAGCTTCATAGTATTCTGCTACTAATGAAACCGGAACAAAATAGATAATCTGATCTTCTCTGAATTCTATTAAAAAGAAACAAATAGCTCCTTGCTCTTGCGTATCTTTTAAATAATCAATTTGATGTCTACCTATATTATCTAACGGAAATCTTGTTGTTTCTTTTGTAGATTTCGCTTCAAAGTACACCGCTCTTCCCTTATATACACCATCGTAATCTACTGTAGATTTACTTTCCCATGCGCTTTTTGTTATTTCTCCTTTGTTATTCGTTTTTATAACTTTCACCGGTGTTGGACGTTTATTGAAAATACCTACATTTGCTGATTTATACATACGGCATGTAATGTTTAATAAAAGTTCAAATGCCATTCCTCTATTTGCATATCCCATGCTGCTCCCTCTCTTTCTATTTAATAACTCCACGTTTTACAAATATATTTCGCCATGCTGCATCTACTCTATGTTTATCAAATTGTTTAGCGCGGCGATTAATATATTTTTTGATTTTTTGTTTCTTACGGTTTGCCATTACTGTAATTCCCCTTTGCTACGTCTATTATTTCTCTGCAATTAAATACGCTTTTTCTTTTCCGTGCGTTGTTTTTTCGATTGCCCACAAACGTTTTTTCTTTCCGTCTTCAGACTCTTTATATTCTAATTTCACTATCTTTCCATTTAATTCCGATAATCTAAAGAATTGAACTACCTTCTGTACTTCACCACGTTCGCCCTTTCTACTTAATAAAGTCAATTGATCTGGTGTATTCCATGCCGGTAAACCAAACTTATCTTTAAACCAAACCATTTTTGTTCCAATAGCATCCGTTACCTTTGTAACAGTCGCTTCATTTCCTAATGCCGTTAAAATTTTATCTCCTACTTGAAATTCCATATTCATTCTCCTTTTCGATTTCTCAATACCAGCCATTAAACCTGCTGCAAATGTCTTGCTGAACTCATTCAACTCTTTTGAAGACATCGGTTTAATTTCCATTTCTTTCACCTGCCAAATAGCGTTTTGGTTTAGTTTTCTTCTTCGTGTAAAAATTTCATACAAGCGTTAATAGTTTGATGAAATACCATTAAATACGGAACTTCTACCCTTCTTCTATTTTTCACTAATTTTAAATTCATTAATTGCCCCATTAGCCATTCAGCATGTTGTTCTCCTTTTGGGCGAAGACCAACATGAATGTTTTCTTTAATACCATTTTTTAAACCGAATTGATAAGCTGATTCCAAACCAGGATCTCCACTGTATTCCACCAGCCCAGTCATATAAGCTAGTTGCTCACGTCTCGTTTTCACTTATTCTTCCTCTCTCTCAAATAACGATTTTGTATTATTTCTTAAGTAGCTCTGGATTGTCATAAATATTCCCTAGCACTTCTGCTGTAAAAGGTAATGTATCTCTAAACGGAAAGTAATTTTTTAAATGATTACGTGGACTTCTTATCAATTTTTCTTTCCATTGGTAGTCATGAAAAACGACTTCAGTAATAATATCTTTCTCTTTTAAAATATCGCCCTCATAAACTTCCTTTCCGTTCTTATCTTTTAAACCTGTGAATCGTAGTATTTCATATTTATCAGTTACATTCATTCCATCATGGTATAACTGACCGTTTGGAGAGAGCTGGAGGTAATGATATTGCTCCATTACCTTCGCTTGTTTGTCCCATGTACGATATTTAAATCCACTCATCTTCATTCCCCTTTTCTGCCAAAATAACTATTTTGTTTGATTTTCCAAGATTTCCTAATATTAAATCCTTAAATTGCTATATAATAAAATATATAGTTACAACATTTTATTATTAGGAGGTCTAATTATGTCTTTTGCAGCATGGAGTATACTCTTACCAACTTTAATCGGTGCAATATCCGGTACTATTTTCGGTATAATTTCTTCTCGAAATAAGAGCGAAAATCCAAATTAAAAGCTTAATAATAAGATTTAATAACTACTTTATTGGCAGCTGATTCATCCTTGAATTTTCAGCTGCCATTTTCTATTCAAATAACGCTTTTGTTATAAATTACTTTGTTAGTTTCGATAATATTTTTCGATACCTCTCACATTCCTCTTCCGTGAGATCATCACTTTCTAAACTATTACGTACTAGATGATAAAGCCTTTCAGCATCTTCATCAGATAAATAAAGCTGTTTTCCCATCTCATCACCTCGTTTTATACAAAATTCAAATTGTATTAATTACTAAAAACACCTTCTGCTTTTAAATAATTTTCAAGAGCATCATATATTTTCATTTCGTTTTCATTCATGACGCCCTCATCATTATGTAGTACTGACTGTTCTTCTGCCGTGTCTAGTTTGCACCATAATTCATGCGCTAATTTCTGTATATCCCTACGACGTTCTATAGTAGATTCCATTTCAATATCCACTCGCTTGACGTACAAAGTTTTCCTTGTTCTTCTCTTTATAAGCACGTACTACATCTTCAAACTTATAACCGTATAAATAACAGAGACGGAAGAAGATACCGAATGCTTTATGTAAATGGTTTAATGTCACACTTAAATCCCTATATTGGCACCACGCACGTTTTGCAGTTAAAATGTCCTGCATATACCATTCGAATAGCATGTTCACGTTCAATATGTTTTTCTTCATGATGTATTGTATTGAAAAATTAGATACAAGTTTTCGTTTCAGTGTATGACGATCCAATTCAATAACGATGTTCATTAAGAAATGGAACCCGTCAACTAATTCTTCTAGTAATCCATTTTTTGGCGTTCCAAATCCCGTACTCCACATTTTAAAGGCTCTTGTTTCGTTCCAGGCTTCACCGATTTCTACCATTAGCGCACGAAATAACATATCTAATTTATCGTTACCCTTATATCCAATTCGTTTATCTAGTTCTCTCTGCATCTCGAACAACTCTGTAATATCAAATGTTTGCTGCGTTTCTTCTGGAGTAATTTCATATAGGTTTGATGTATGTCTCATAGTGCATATGCCCCTTTACGATAATCTTTAATAATTTCACCTTTTTCATTGAAGTAAACAATTTCCCAATGTGGGTTGAATCTGAATTTATGAGGATTGTCATCTAATACAATGAATAAATCATTTTTACAATTCCCGACGATCGTCCCTTTTCTTCCCTGCGCTTCGACACGCATTCCACGTTTTGCAAATGGGATTCTTCTAAAATTACACATTTTACGAAATGGCTCTTCTTTACCAAATAAGGTTGCTATATCAACAACGCCTTTATATTCACAAGTAAGAAACGGTTCCAGCTGTTCAAAAGGCATATTGATAATCCCTTGTTTTTTCAACTGTTTGTAAAAATGATATTTTGCCATTTTTTCATTTTCATGAGTAACAATACAGTTGCAACGCCATTGCGTAAGGGTACTTGATACATGGTACTTATATGTAGATTTCATCATTCTCCCTCCTGACTTGCTAATGAGACATTTGACCAATCAAGAATGGGACTTTCTTCTACTTTTTCCTCTGGTTCTAATAAGAATCGTGCGGATTCATTGCAATTTGTACATGTAACTTGAATTTCTTTCTCTGTTGTTTGAACCATAACACCCTGGATCCCGTTGTCCTTTGTAGCGATAATTGGTAGGACTGCAGCATTCTCCATTTCCTGCTCCGTTCTATCTAATTCCGCCGCTAGATTCATTCCACAATTACATAAGATTTCAATTTTCATAATTCCGCTCTCCTTTAACCGTTTTATAATCGTTATAACGAGTAAGACCGCCAATTCTAGCTCGTCCAGTTCCCACAATTGGCGGTCCTTTGTCCTATAACACTCTAAAGCTATTAACTTTCCAATCAATTTTTCTCTACGCAATTTCTTATTTCACCTTTTAAATTCCCAATATTCCAAAAATGTTAAATGCACTCTTTACCGGTTCAGCCTGCAGCATCTTCTGCAAAGAATAGTATTTCTAAATCCTGTGGTTCCACCTGATATGATTCATCAGAATTGTTTACTAGTACCGTTACAACTCCTGTATCTTTATCTTGATGGCCTACAGTAAGAACACGACTTCCGTCATTAGCAAAGTCACCCGTATGAAATTCATTATTTCTTCTCTTTTTCTTAGCGAAGACTCTGCGACGCTCTTCCCAGTATTGTTCTTGTTCTGTTGCTAAACGGCAATGATCGGCATATTGCCATCCTTTATCACCTACATTAGCTACACTGTGATTTCCCCATACACCTAAAATTTTGATACGACCGTTCTTTCTATCGACTTCCATCGCTTTTACTTCTGCAAACATTGTGTAATCATTACATTCATACGCTACCCAATTCCCTAGTTCAAACGGTGTTTTGATAAACTGCGGTACCGGTACAATAACTGCTACAATTTCCATCTTTAACCCTCCAAATATTTAGTTACATATTGCGGTTTAAATCCGCTATCAAAATAAATTCGTAATGGCTGCGGTTCCTGCGATTCCCGAGCGGCTTTGCAAATCTCTTCTGCTTCGTCCCAAAAGAAACTTTTATCCTGTGCTCGTTTATACCGCCATAACGCTGTTACATAGTCGATATACATGTCATAATGATTATCTTGCCTAGTACCTGTAGAACGAGCAAGCTCTTCCGCACTCCATATATCACAAGGGATAATGGCAAGTACATCAGCGAATCCTACGCGTCCTGGCAGGTGCTTCGCTTTTGCTTTTTCTATATCAAATGGTTGTGGATCTTCCTTCAAGGTATCATCAAGCAAGAATGCCAGTTGTTCCGTCATGGTGCTCACCTTCTTCAAACTGCAGCGTATATACAAGCCCTCTATCTAATAACGCACCAATAACTGCATTCATCCATAAATCCGCTCTAATCTTTTTCTGTAAGTATTGTAGAATTGATACAATTTCATTAGTTGAAAGGGATATAAATTCACCTAACTTCTCCTGGTTGAATTTACCGCCTCGCTTTTCAATTTTTAAAGCTATCTTCTTTTCTTTTACGTATCGCTCCGCTTTAACCAAATCAAATTCGCGCACTTTATTCATGCCATATTTTTTTATAAGAGCCGTTAACATATCTTTAATTACTAATGTTTCAACTACTTTTAATTTCAGCTCCATTTCACCACGACAAGACTTACAAAGCGTTTTCTCGCATCCATCAATGTACATGTTTTTCACGTCAGCAGCTGGGATTACCGCACTACAGATATCACACCATTCACTATTATCGAACAACAAAACATTCATTACTTTCAGCTCCCTGCTTTATGGTTTTTTATTAATCTATTTATCTTTATATTTTTATAAATACACTTATTTTTGGCCGCTAGTGCATTTACTGTGTTATAATTGCAAATGTAAATTTATTTTTAAATCCAAATCTATATCTACCTTTAATTTTTTTGAGTATCCATTTTCACGATGGATCTTTTTTTATGCATTTTTTCTTATTTGTTCTACTACTTTTGGATTACCGCCTAGCGATTCCAGACGATTCGCTACTTCAAGAACATTTTTTTGTTCTTC
>NZ_JAKUFR010000133.1:0-8890 GCF_022663555.1 Bacillus cereus group sp. BfR-BA-01381 | reverse complement strand
TTCCTTACAAATTCCTTACGCTGAAAAAAAAGCTTGTAGAATCTACTTCTCTACAAGCTAAAACTGCATCTTCTTTAATGCAACTGTAAAAATTGTTTTTTCATACGGCTTACTAGAAAGATGTATTTCTCCGTCCATCGCTTCTACAAGCCTTTTCGTAATCGTTAAACCTAGACCGCTTCCTTGGTACAATCTATTTCTGGAATCTTCAAGTGTGTACATACGCTCAAACACTTTATCAATATGAGATTCATCAATTCCTTTTCCTGTATCCCATACATCTATATACACATTCGTTTCATCATCTCTTAACGTCATACCGAGCGTCTTTCCATCGTCTCCATATGTAATTGCATTTGATATTAAATTATTCAATACTCTACCTAATACTTCTACATTTCCAAGTGCATATATATTTTTTTCTGGTATATTAATATGAACATGAAAACCTTTCGTCGTCACTAAATCATAAAAAGATAAAATTTTCTCACGGCAAACTTCATTCATATTTACTTTTGTCATCTCGATTGCCTTGTCACCAGATTCTAGTTTTGCTAAATCAAAAAACTTATGAATCAGTTCCATTACTTCTAGTGTTTTCACATGCACCTTTTCAAGTAATATTTGTTGTTCTTCTTCATTCATCGTTTTATCCTTATTTAACATTTCTGTATATCCAAGAATAACTGTTAGTGGCGTCTTCAAGTCATGTGAAATATTTGAAAGCATTTTTCTCATTGAAATTTCTACTTTTGCATGATCTGCATTCGTTTTCTGTTTTGCATCTAACAATTGATTAATTGCCACTAACAATTTTTGCAATTCTAGATCATCTGTCATAACGAGTAACTTCTCGCCTGTTTTTTCATTAACAATACTTTCTAACTTTTCATATGTGTATCGCAAATTTTTGCTACTATTTTTCCTCATTTTATATTGTATATAAATGACACATAACAATATAAAAATAATACCTATTAACAAATTTACCATATTACATCACTTCCAGCTTATAACCGATACCCCATAACGTTTTAATGTATTCTGGATTAGATGGATCACTTTCGATTTTCTCACGTAATCTTCTCATATGAACATTAATAACGTTATCGTCACCGTAATACTCTTCGTTCCAAATTAGCGTATATATTTGTGCTTTGGTAAATACACGATTTTGATTCTTTACAAACAGTTTTAAAATCTCAAATTCTTTTAAAGTAAGCTTGAGAGGCTTCCCGTTTTTTTCCACAGTAAAATTAATTGGATCGATTGTTAAATCGCCAATTTGAATCATCTTTTCTGTTGTTTCTGTAGCTGAATATTTCGTAGACCGCCGAATACCTGCTTTTACACGGGCAGCTAATTCAATCATAGAAAACGGCTTACAAATGTAATCATCTGCTCCTAGTCCTAATCCAACAGCTTTATCAACATCTGTATCTTTTGCAGACATCATTAAAATCGGTACTGCACTCTTCTCGCGAATAATGCGCACAACTTCTAATCCGTCTAACTTCGGCATCATAATGTCGAGGATAATCAAATCAAACGAACCTTGTAAATATGTATTCACACCTTCCTCTCCATCAGACGCGATTGTAACTTGAAAGCCCTCTTTTATTAAATACTTTTGCACCATCTCTTGAATTGAAATATCATCTTCCACTAATAAAATATGATGTGACATATGTCTATCCCCTTTTTTACAAACATTAACATTTTAATTGTATCGTAACTACTACAGACTGGAAACAATTATATGAATTTTCAAACCAACTTCCCTTCCTTCCATAACAATGATATGATGAAATTTACTACGATAGTTCATAATTAACTTTATATAAAGGAGACTTATCATGTCAGAAAACAAAAAAGTAAGCTTAGCTGATTTAATGCGTGAACAACTTGCAAAGAAAAAGCAAGGTAACGGTAATGGTCAAAATACAAAAAACCAAAGCCAAGAAACAAAAAAACTACAAAACCAACAAACAAAGAAAACAAACAACCAACGTAGACGTACAGGTGTATAAATGAACGGACAAAAACGTTCTAATATCGTACCCGGCCTTGAAGTTGATATTGTATTAAAACAAGATCAACGAACTGGCAAATTAACACGTGGCATTGTAAAAGATATTTTAACGAACTCCCCTTCTCATCCGCATGGCATTAAAGTGCGCTTGCAGGACGGGCAAGTGGGCAGAGTACAAAATATCATTCAATAAGAAAAGGAGCTCAAGTAAACTCGAGCTCCTTTTTCTTTATTACCCTTTAATTTTCTCAATGAAAACTACTTTTAAATAGTCTCCTTCTTTAAATTGATCGATTGTACGGAAATCTTCTGGTAAAGAATGTTCTTCTAATATTTTATATTTGCCATTCATTTCTTTAAATGCTGTATCGATAAAGCCTTTAAACTTTTTCATATCGAATGCGCTACAATTTGTTGAAGCAACGATAATCCCGTTATTTTCTGTAATGGCAATTGTTTCTTTTAATAAGTTTTTATAATCTTTCGCTGCACTAAATGTATATTTTTTTGAACGTGCAAAGCTTGGAGGGTCAAGTACGACCATATCAAATTTCATTTTTTTCTTCGCTGCATATTTAAAGTAAAGAAATACATCTTCTACAATGGTATCTTGCGCTTCATAATCAACTTCATTTACACTAAACTGCTCAATCGTTTTACTTAAACTACGATTTGCAAGGTCGACACTCGTCGTTTTGCTCGCTCCACCAAGGGCTGCAAATACAGAGAAGGCACCTGTATAAGAGAACATATTTAACACTGTTCTTCCCTTCGCATACTTATCACGAATTTGTTTTCGCACGTTACGCTGATCTAAAAATACCCCAACCATCGCTCCGTCATTTAAATAAACAGCGAAGTTCACACCATTCTCTTTTACGATAAGCGGGAACTCACCGCGCTCTCCTGCTACGAAATCATCTCCTTCAATGTATTTCCCTTTCGTATCAAAACGCTTCTTCTCATAAATACCTTTAAAATTTGCTACTTTTTGAAGAGCTGCTATAATCTCATCTCTGAAAGTATAAATCCCTTCGCTATACCAACTAACTACATAATAGCCATCATAATAATCGATGATTAAGCCTCCAAGCCCATCACCTTCACCGTTTAGGGCGCGGAATGCTGTCGTATCACTTGATTTGTAAAATTGCTTTCGTTTATGTAAGGCAGATTTTATTTTACTTTCAAAGAAAGATTGATTAATTTGTTCACTCTCTTTTCTCGTTAAAATCCAGCCGTATCCTTTATTTTGTTTTCCATAATAGCCTTTTCCGACAAAGTGGTTCTTCTCATCTACCACTTTAATGATTGTTCCTTCTTCCTGAACATCATTTAAATTTTGAATCGCATCTTTTAAAATAAGCGGATATCCACTTTTAATTTCTTTTATAAATTTCGGTTTTATTTTTACAGTTACTTCTGATCGCATATAATAACTTCCTTTCCATTTGCATGCTTTCTCTACAGGAAGCATTTGAAAAACGAGACTGAAAAAACAGCCTCGTTTCACTATACCATATTATTGCTTTGCTAGTACAACTCACTCATTCTCTCACTTAACCGCCACCTATTTACTACATTTTGAAATGGAAATCTTACTGTCCAACATAATAGAAAAAATACTTATATATTTCATATTTACCATTGACAATGATAATGATTTTCATTATCATTTAATGTATATGAGTTCTCGAAAATAAAGGCTACAACTTATAGGAGGAATAAACATGATTATTGTTACAAATACAGCTAAAATTACAAAGGGAAATGGACATAAATTAATTGATCGTTTTAATAAAGTAGGTCAAGTCGAAACAATGCCAGGATTTTTAGGATTAGAAGTTCTTCTAACGCAAAATACAGTTGATTATGACGAGGTAACAATTAGCACACGCTGGAATGCAAAAGAAGATTTCCAAGGTTGGACAAAGAGCCCAGCATTTAAAGCAGCTCACTCACATCAAGGTGGAATGCCAGATTATATTCTTGATAATAAAATCTCTTACTATGATGTGAAAGTTGTACGTATGCCAATGGCTGCAGCACAGTAAAGACTGTTTTTTTAAAAGTATAGAATATGAGAAGCGTTACCACTTCTCATATTCTATACTTTTTTATTTACTGTCTTTTTACTAGTTTCGCATGCACGACTAATCTTCCTGCTTCTGGATCAAGTGCATAGTCACATGTAGAAAGTGTTATAATTTCATCATTAGCCGTCAATTTCGTATCCGTTTTGTAAAGGGATTTATCTTGAATTTGCTTTAAGAACGCTGTATACGCTGCATCGCTTTCAAAATCCGTTTCAATGTAATAAAAGTCCGTCGTTGTCGTATATACTGAAAAAACTTCAACGTCGTATCCTTCAAATAATGTATCGTAATATAATTTACGATGGGACATGAAGAAATCTTCATCCAACATCTTTTTTAAACTTCCAAACATAGAACCGTCCTTCATACGATGACCATATAAAATAGTATTTCGGTTTTGAGATTTCACATCATTACGATAATCCATAAAAATACTTCCCGCTCTCATATCCTCGCCTTTGTAATTACGAAATAAATAGTAATCATTATCCTTCGCTTGAACGATTGGATAATTGATTTGTGTATCATCCATCGTAATCCATCCCACTATTTCTGGATTAATTTTTTGGAGAGCTTGAAACTGTTTACGCACTTCCCCATCTTCTGATTTTTCTTCCATTGGACTTCTCTTATAAATATGTTGCGCTTCAGCCATTACTTTACGATTTTCATAATAATCCATGAAAATCCCACCCAATTCATACATTGAATAGAAAAAGATTCCTAAAAATACAATTGTAAGTATTCGTTGAAAAAAAGAATTCTTTTTCCGTTCTTTCTTACTATTCAAATTATCACCTCAAAACGGATTATGCCCAGCCTTTAAATTCCCATTGGTACCATGTATAACCCTGTATCTTCGTCTTGTTTTACAACGACATCTACACCATATATTGCTTTAACCATTTCTTCTGTTATTACCTCATTAGGATTACCTTTCGTAACAATTTCCCCATCTTTCATAACGATAATATGATCACTATAACGAATGGCTTGATTAATATCATGTAGTACCATCACAATCGTTAATCCATACACTTCATTTAACTGTTTCACTAACTCTAATATTTCTAGCTGATAATAAATATCTAAATAAGTTGTCGGTTCATCTAAGAAAAGCATTGGTGTACTTTGAGCTAATGTCATCGCGATCCAAACCCGCTGTCTCTCTCCGCCCGATAAAGCATGAATTGGCTTTTCACGCTTACTTTGCAAATTCGTACATGTTAGTGCACGCTCAATTGCTTCTCTATCTTCATCAGTTTGCGAAGAAAAAACATTTTTATATGGCATACGTCCAAAGCTTATTAGTTTTTCCACTGTAATATCTGCTGGCGCCTCATTTTGTTGATGGACAACTGCTAACTTTCTAGCAAACTCTTTCGGTTTATACTCACTAATCGCTTTTCCATCAAGTATTACTTCCCCACTATTAGGAGCATGATTTCTAGACATAACACCAAGTAATGTTGATTTCCCGCAACCATTCGGACCAATGATTGTTGTAATTTTCCCAATTTCTATTTCACTACTAACAGACTTTAAACGATTTGTTACATTATCGTATGAAAAGGTTACATTTTTAATTTCCATGAACTTTATCACTCTTTCTAAGCAAGAATATTAAGAATGGCCCACCAATGACCGCCATAATTGTTGCTGCTGGAATTTCATTAGGTGGCACAATTAACCTTCCAATCGTATCCGCCGTCAAAATTAATAACGCTCCTGCAAGAGCAGAAAATGGAATCAACACTTTATGGTCTGAACCAACTAGTTGTCTCGAAATATGCGGAACAAGTAATCCAACAAAAGCAATGACTCCTGCAATCGCTGTTGATACTGCCGCTAAAAGTACTGCAATGGCAGAAATAATAAGACGAACTCTCGTCACATGCAAACCTAAGTTTTTCGCAGTCTTATCTTGTAGTGATAATAAGTTACACCAAGCTCCTACCAACAGTGCAAGAATAAGACCAATTGTTCCATACGTAACCATTATTTCTACATCACCCCACGTCTTCATCGTTATGTTAGAAGTCGTCGTTTGCTTAATACTCTTAATGAAATATCCACAAATCGTAACGAACGATTCATTTAATCCAGTAAACATCGCATTAATAGCTATACCAACTAAAATAATGCGAAGTGGACTTAACCCTGATTTCCACGAAAATGCATATACGAGATAACATGCAAACGCACCACCTAAAAAGGCGAATACTGGTGTCCAGAAAAAGAATTGCGGGAATAACGTAATAATAACAAGCGTCATAAAACTTGCTCCTGAAGATATCCCGATTACACCAGCGTCAGCAAGTGGATTTTTCATAACAGCTTGGAAGAGCACACCTGAAACAGCAAGAGCTGCTCCAGTAAATAGTGCAATAATAATGCGCGGGAAACGTAAATCTTTAATTACTTCAACATCTTCATTGGCCCCTGTAAATATCCCTTGTACAAGGTCAACAATACCTACTTCTAAACTCCCTTTTGTTGCTGACAATGATGTCATAACAATAAGTAATGCAGTAACAATGAGGAAACTCCAAGTTTTTTTATTCATTCCACTCTTCCTTTATATTAAAATGCATCACGGATACATCATTTTTTTCAATTCATCTAACGCTTCAATTGCTGCTAAGTTTCCTGTCGTTCCAAATAAACGCTCTTCTAAATCGTAAACACGATTATTTTTAACTGCCGCAAAATGTTTCCAAATGTCATTCGTTTTAAATTCTTTATCGAACATTTTTACAACTTCATCAGGCATACCGTGTGCTGCTCGTAAAATAATATCTGGATCAGCTTTCTTTAAATACTCTGTATTAGAAGCTAAATACTCTACTTGTTCACCTTGTACAATGTTTTTACCACCTAGTTGTTTTACTAAATCTCCAATATAAGAATGCTCTGTTGCCACTAAATAACTCCCCGGAACACCTAATAAAATAAGCACTGTCGGTTCTTTCTTTCCTTTTACTTCTTTTTGAATGCTAGCGACTTTTTTATTTAACTTAGTCACAACTTCTTCCGCCTGCTTTTCGCGTCCATATTTCTTACCTAAATCGTTAATTGAATTTTGCATGTTTTTCAAACTTGTTAAATCTAAAAAGTTTGCTTTCATACCCACACCATCAAAAACTGGCTTTAATTCATATTCAAGTGTTGTCACGGATAATACTTCTGACGGCTTTAATGATTTTACTTTTTCCATATCAGGGCTCATCGGATTCCCTACTTCTGGTAAACCTTTATATCGTTTTGGTAAAATTTTAGAACTTGTTGGAACACCAACTAAATCTACTTCTAATGCATCCATAATTTCAGTTACAGCGACTGTCGTTGCAACAACTCTCTCTTTACTCTCGCTCTTTACCTGCTTCGCCGTTTCTTTCTTTGATGATGAGCACCCAGCTATACTCACTAATAAAATAATAGCCATTAGTACACTTGCAATTTTCTTCACTCTCAATCACCACTCCTTTCCATACAATATGAAACAAGTCTTGATGCACGCCAACATGCATCAAGACTTCAAAAATTACAATCTACCTGCTCTATATTTACGAACTAGTAAAGCAAGTGAACCAAGCAGTAGCACCATGTATAAACCTAGTTGTGCTGTATCTGCCGTTTTTGAGTTTTTTTCTTTTTTCGCCTCATTATTTGTAGCTTCATTTTTCTTCTTACCATCTGCATTTCGGTTAAAATCAGGCGTAGCAATTGTTTTTACATTATCTACTTTCGGCGTAATTACCGGATTTTTCGGTTCATTCTTCGGCTCTTCTTTTACCGTTCCTACAGCACCAATCTTCGTCGTATCAAATTGAATTTGTATGTCGTAGAAGTGATGGTAGTTCATTGAATCGATATCTACTTTTACTTTTGCATTTAATTTTGCAAATAAATCATTAGCTTCAAATTCTACGACTCTTGTATTTGCAGCCTTATCTTCACTTACTACTTTCGCATCTGCAAATCCACCATTATTTTCTGTTTGGAATTTTGTAATCCATTCACTATTTTTTAGTGTCATTGCAACATACTTCTTACCATCTTTCACAGTTAATCTTGCTGGACTTACAACATATTGATTCATCATTGAAATTTCTTCAGTCTTATCTTTTAACACTTTAAAAGCAATATCGTACTGACCGTCTTTTAAATTTTTCGGATCAACTGTTGGATTTTCATTTAGGTTATTCGTTCCATCTTGGTTGTTGTTTCCGCCCTGATTATCGTTACCATCTTGGTTATTACTTCCACCTTGGTTATCGTTTCCGCCTTGATTACTGTTATCACCTTGGTTATTGTCTCCACCCTGATTACCTAAAGCTTGAATACTATTTTTATCAAATACAAATTGAATATCGTAAAAATGATGATAATTCATTGCATCAATATCCACTTTCACTTTTGCATTTAACTTTTTAGATAAATCATCTACTTCCACTTCTACTACTCTTGTATCTTGCTCTTTATTTGCTCCTAATACTTTCGCATCGATGAACGCACCATTCTTTTCAAACTCAAATTTTGTAATCCATGAGCTATTCGTTAATGTGAATGATACATATTTCTTACCATCTTTTACTTTCAAGATACCTGGACTCTTCGTATACGTGTTCATCATTGAAATTTCTTCAGTTTTATCTTTTAACACTTTAAAAACGATACTATATTCACCGTCTTTAAGAGCGTTTGGATCAATTGTTGTGTTATTGTCTTGATTATTGTTTCCGCCTTGGTTATCGTTTCC
>NZ_JAKUFR010000132.1:0-8908 GCF_022663555.1 Bacillus cereus group sp. BfR-BA-01381 | reverse complement strand
ATATATCGACGATTCGACAAAGAATATCGACTTATCAACAAATATCGACACGATTAAAATGAAACTACCTTTTCTTCCGCCACTTCTACAAGTTCTAAAATTTGCAGCAGGCTCTCCACTTCATAAGTCGGCTTAACACTTGCCTTATTCTCTTTCAAACTCGGATTATACCAACACGTATCAATGCCGTAATCTTCTCCGCCTCTCATATCAGAAGTGAGCGAATCTCCAACCATTAGTACACTTGATTTATCTGTAATCCCAAACTTTTCAAAAGCATAATCAAAAATCTCACGTGCTGGTTTTTGATGACCAACCTCTTCTGAAATAATAATATGATCAAAGAAATTACATAAAGGCGAATTTCCGATTCTAGATTGTTGCACTTTCGTATATCCATTCGTAATAATACCTAACTTGCAATCTTGTAGATTCTCACATAATTGCACTGCACCTTCTATAAGATGTACTTCTTTCCCTAAGTTTTCAAGGTATGCATCACTAAATTGCTGCGCATCTACTTCTATATTATGAAGGGCAAATAATTGTCTAAATCGATCTACCGCTAATTCACTTAACGTAATCATTTTATTTTCTAAATCTCTCCATAATCCATTACTAATCTCTTTATAACTTGCAAGATAATCATTATACCCTGTAGGCATACCGAACTGTACAAACGCATTATGTAATGCGTATTTTTCCGTTTCAGGAAAATCTAATAATGTATCGTCTACGTCGAATAATATAACTTTGTATTTCATGATGTTCTCCTTAGTTCCTATTTTAAAACCTTTGTTCTCATTATTTATAAGTTTATATATATTTCGTGATGAAGCGCTTTAACCCGCTCTTTATAGAATACACCTTTATCGTCTATTTTCAAATGTGCTATAAATAAGTTTGCAAGCATGACCGCTGTATCTAACCTATAAAATAAACTAACAATATGAGAAGTAGCGTTAAAGATACTATCATTCTTATATCCATCTTTAAATTCATCCCAACTAACCTCATTTGTTTCAGCTATTCTCATAAGCTCCAGTAATGGATGACCAATTAAAGCGTTATCCCAATCAACTATTGCTTTAACTTCTCCATTATACCCGATTAAATTGGCTGGTCGAATGTCCATATGTAGTAAACACTTTTCATGATCCGCTGTACTAAGAATATGTTCAATTGTTTTTGTATCTGGAAGTTTCATTCCACAGTTCGTAATTGTATTAAACCCTTCTATCCGTTTCACAATTCGTTCTGCTATATACTTACTAATGGGCTCTCTAATATTTTGTTCGTAATGCAAATCATCAATTGGCATGCTATGAAGCTTGCTCACTAACTCTCCTATTTTGTGCGCAGAAATTGGCATATGATCAGTATACACACAATCCGAAATTAAAAAATCAAGTTCTGCAGAAAGATGCAATCCGTGTATCTTTGGCACCGAAATACCTTTTGAATGACAATACTTAGAAAGCTCTGCTTCCTTTTTCAATGAAATTCGACTATTAAATAAATCTTCATTTATATTTTCTACTTCTCTTTCCCACGGCACTCGAAATGCCAAAGACCCCTTTTCTGAATCTCCTCGAAAAACAATATTTTGCACTCCCGTTCCAATCACCTTTAAATCCTGAACAGCTAGTTCCTTATAATCTTGGTTTAGTATTGTTGCTAGCTTTTCTCTTAACCCCTCTGCTTTTACACGTGTATGAATCATTTTATCCCCCGATTCGTAAGTTCTTTTCACCTTTTTTCTCCTCGGTGCACAACATCCTCATTAACAAAATTATAACAACAATAGTAAAAGGAGGCTAATCCAATCAGCCTCCCGAATTCTTATTTATCCTCTAACAATAACACTTTCATTTCTTCTAACGATTCTTTCGTAAAGCCAAGTGCTTTTTCAGCATACGCTTCAACTGAACCGTATTGCTTTTTTAATTCATCAATCGCAGCTTGTAAATACTCAGCGCGCGCTTCAAACATCGCACCCAATATCGCTCTACTCTCATCGTTTTGTAATTTTGCACCTAAAAAGGCCATCATTTTTTCATTTAACTTTTCACGGAAACCGTTACTTAGTAAATAATCTTCCATTACTGTTTTCTCTGGTACACCTAGTAAAAGTAATAATAATGCTGAGCCAAATCCTGTACGGTCTTTTCCAGCCGTACAGTGGTTTACTAACGGTAAGTTTTCCGGGTTTTGTGCTAAGTTTAAGAAGCTCACGAATGCTTCATTACCACTTACGAAATCTTGATTCATTTTCACAAGGTACTCACCTGGTTTCCCTAACATAGAAAGGTCACCAACTTGGAAAAATTCATTTATATTTAAGTCTTTCGCCAAGTCTTGCATAACTGGTAAGCACACTTGACGAGCTCCTGTAATCTCAGGGTTTGGCTTATGCTTCACTTCAAATTCTGTACGGTAATCGCAAATTAACTTTAAGCCAGACTTTTGTAAATAGTCGATATCCCACTCTGTTAATCCTGCTAATTCTTCAGATCGGTACAATTTGCCCCATTTTACTTTACGGCCTTCAAGCGTTTCATATCCTCCCATATCACGGAAGTTAAACGCGCCTTGTAATGGCAATCTACGCTCAGCTACTGTTACTGCTTGTCCATTACTACCTACTAGTCTAAAATATGGACGCTCATTTTCGCTCGGATTTTCAATTGTATATGATGATTCTCCATTTACCGTTGCAAGTAATTCTCCATTTTCTTCAATATGATCTGGTGAAGTACTCCAATAAATACAAACTTCTTCTATATGATTTTCCCACTTTATTTGTAACGTATTATCTTCATTTCTTTCTACAGTCGCTTGTAACCAATGTCTTTGCTGCCCCATTCTTTCACCAACGCTTTCTCATATAATCGAATCTTTCCTTATTGTATTATAAGAATATCTATTTTGTCGTTCTCATTTTTCTTTTTATCTTACAAACAGGCAAAAAGTTCTTTTACTTGTTCAAAATTTGTACATGGATTACCGCGAAATACGTATGCGATTTGTTCATTACCTAAATCTTCGTATACAACTGTTCCGCGATCAGAGTGTGAATAAAACTCTAACCCGTTTATAATTTGTTTTGGGCCATAGTTCATTATCCATGAAGAAACAGGGTAATACGCTTTGCTTTTATGCCGACAAACCCAAAGTGCGTATAGTTTATTATCTTCGTCCCAATATACATACTGCATTTCATCATTTCCGAAACCGACCGATTCGAGTTTCCAACTTAGCTTTTCATGAATTGACAATTTTACATAGGATACGTCATCTGGAGCATTCCACTCTCTACATCTTCCTATCTCACCCATTTCACTTCTCTTCGCTTGAAAGCTTAATAAGTGAAATGGTGTATGTAATATCGTTTTCGCAAACTCCATATGTACCGGTTGTAATTCAAATAGAAATCGTTCCATTTCGTCTTGGTTTACATATCCATGATCAACTGAAATTTCAACTTGTGTTTTCCATATAGATGTAACGTAACTTTCTTTTCCTTTATAATTTATACCTTTCCAATACACAAGCCCTTTATATTGAAAACAATCTCCTTTTGCTTGAGAAATACAGCTATCCGGAAATACTGGTTCCATTATATCGAGAAAAAATTCCTTTACTCGAAACATTCCAGTTGGAGTAACAACCTGAAACCAAAAAGCCCCCCACTTTTCACCTTCATAACGTTCTGAAACTTTTTCAACATTCCAGCCTTCTAACAATACATTGGGATACAATAACACGAATGAATGCATGGATTGCTTTAACATATATAGTCCCCTCCCGCTATACGAGTTCGAGAGTATACATCATTCATCCTCCTAAAACTTTCTCACATATCTCTCAGTTGAACTAAGCAGCTGACATCCATTCTCTTCAAAAACATCCTTCATCCACTCATTTTGTACATTTGCCTCACCGATATAATAAGATGCACCTATTTCTTTTAAAACAAACATTGCCCCTGTAAAGAATGCTGCTTCATACCCTTTATTTCTCATATTTGGAGCGACTGCGAAATACATGAGTTTTCCTTCTTCTAACGTCCCCTTTTCAATATGCGGGATTACAATTCCTATCAGCTCTTCACCTACACTCGCTGTTAAACAATGTTCTTTCCATTGCTCACCAATTTCTTGTAGCATCATATTTACAAATTGATTATAAGTGACTTGTTCTTCTGTCATCTCACTCCAAAGAGAATAAAAAGCATCTTCTCCTACTTCTTCAATCAACTTAAAATCAATTTCACTTTCTACATCTTCTACTTTATATAGATCCTTAAACACAATGATGTTTTCAGTAACATATTCAAACGAATACGTTTCAAAACATTTTTTATACATATTATAATTGGGGCTTTTCGAAGAAATCTCAAAATGTAAGTTTTCTATTCCCTCTTCTTCAGCCTCAGCAACGCAATATTGCATGATTTCCTTTAATTGCTCTTCTGTAAAAATCTCTGCATTATTTTCTTTTATCATGATAGAAGAAGCATTTCTTCTTATTTTAAAATGTTTTTCTAACTGTTCTATAGTCGTCATATACTTCCCTCATCTATGTCATACTTGAATTTCTACTTGTTCTCCTTGCATGAGCAGGATTGTCCTTGAATATATAGAATACTAGAAAACATCGCATCTTTAAAGTGCGGAGGAGGTTCTCCATTGGATATTACAGCGCTGCAACAACAGTTAGAGCTTATACAACAAAATGACTATACGCAACTGCGACATATAGATATAAATGAATTAACGCTCCATATGCTTCAGTATATCGGAACGACTGATAGTTACGTTCGTTACCAGCTTATATATAAATGTTTTGTGCATTTTATTCATCATGAATTCCTTATGGATGATCAACTGAAATTACTGTTGCAAACTTGTTTAAGTGATGAGTATTTATATTGTGACATTTACTCCCCGCATTCAGATGGGGTTTTCACACGTTCTTACACTGTTTCGTTAATTGCGTTAATACTCCAATTCGCTAACTCGCACTATTTTTTTACAGAGGAGGACATTGAAGAAATAAAAAACAAACTCATTACATACACAAACTTAGAAACAGATTTTCGAGGTTATATTGAAAATAAAGGATGGGCTCATTGTCTTGCTCACGTATCTGATGCCTTTACTGAAATTGTCCACAATTCTTATACGACCTTTGAATGGTATGAAGAATTAATTCATTGCTTATTAAATAAAATCTTCATTCCATCTGACCTTTTTCATAATAACGAAGATGAACGAATTGTTACGCCATTACTAGCAATGCTGTATCATGACTTCCCGCAAGACGAGTTAATTTCTATTATTCAAAAAAAAATAAAAAGGCTTCCCCAAATTAGAAAACGCCTTTCGTTAAATGAATATTGTATTTTATGCGCCAACATTAAAACCTTTTTACGCACATTATTTTTCAGAACGAAAGATGACCATAACTTAGCTTTTACAGCACGTAAAACAGAAAGAATGTTAAAAGAACTTCCTAATTATTATTAGCTATAAGGAGAACAACTATGGGTTATATCGAAGACATGAGAAATTTAGTAGGAAATCATCCACTGATTTTAATAGGTTCACACGCTATTATAGTAAATGAGAAAAACGAAATATTATTGCAGCTCCGTACAGACTTCAACCGCTGGGGCATCATTGGCGGCGCCTTAGAATATAACGAAACGTTAGAAGACGCTTTAAAACGAGAAGTATATGAAGAAACTGGACTTATTATTAAAAATCCAGAACTATTCCGTACATATTCCGGACCAGATTTCTTTCAAATCTACCCAAACGGCGATCAAGTACACGGTGTACTCGTTGTTTATATTTGCCGAGAATTTCACGGTGAGCTTGTATGTGATCAAACAGAATCAAAAGAATTACGTTTCTTTCCGCTTGATGAATTACCTAGTACTCTTCATCCAATTATTGAGGGGATTCTTCACGATTTTCATCACTCCAATTAAAGATAAAAATAAAACAACCTCATTTCCCGTCATGATAACGCGAAATGAGGTTGTTATTGTTCACCGTAAATTCCTATTTCCCCAAAATGATATTAACGTTCTCTTTCTACAACTTTATAAAGGATAGTGATATAAGAAACAATAAATGAAAGAATCGTATACATGCCAACCCAAAAGAAAAATGCTGGATCGTGCACTGTAACATTTAACATAAGAAAAATAAGAAATGTTACCATTGGCATCACGTAAAATATACCTATTTTATATGTCACAGCTATTGAAAAAATACAAATAAGCAATGGATATATACAGAAAATCAAAATTGACTCACTCAATGTTATGTCCCCCTTTCTGCAGAAATAATAGATTTCTTGTAAACAATTTGGGGAACAACAAAGTTTTATATTTTTATTCGTTTTTAGTAAATAAAACGTTAGATCGTTATTTCAATCTGATTTCCTTCAGGGTCACTTACTACACTTTCATAGTAACCATCACCTGTAGTACGCGGGCCATTTAACACAGCGTATCCTGCTTCTCTTAATGTATTCGTTAATTCGTTCACTTTTTCTTCACTACCTACAGAAAAAGCAATATGCGCATATCCTATTGTTTCTATTTGTAATGCATCATCTATCCCTACCTGCTTCATAAGTTCTAGACGCGCACCACCTTCAAAAGTTATAAAATAAGATTTAAATTGCTTTTTCGGATTATGATATAAGCTATTTTCTTCACCATTAAAATATTGTTTATAAAAATCACGCATTCCTACTAAATCATTCACCCAAATTGCTACATGTTCAATTTTCATAATTGGCACCTTTTCTTTTATGTTATTCAACTGACAATTGGATGCTTCATTGCCAGGACATTTAATTTTCTTTATTCGTTCTCGTAATCATAAGATCAAGTCCTAGACTTTTTAATCCATATAAATAATCTTCTTTCCAATTACTCACTGTTATTTTCGGAATATGTTCCGCCGGAATGTACTGCGGACAAGTTTTTACAATTTGATCTATAACAAATTGATTTACTTCATCATCACAGAAGATAAAGGCATGAGGGTTAATAATAGCTATACATGTAGCTATTAAACGAGTAATAGCATCTATATTATATTCCTCTGGATTATTCGAATCTTCACTTCTCAAAGCTTGTAAGAAATTTTTATTATCATACTGCGGTACGAAAGATATCTCTCCTGAGAAAAACGTACTCCCTCGTACGACATCTCCATTTACCATAATCCCCGCACCTGGTCCATTTTGACCTGAATACAAATATACAAGAGAGGAGTTTTCATTATTTCCAGTATTTTTATGATAGCCGAGTACTGCGGCATTCATATCATTTTCTATTACTACTGGTATAGAAAACTGTTCCTCCAAATGACTTTTCAAATTAAAATTTTGGAACTTTTCATATCCAGGAATATAAAAAATACGACCATTATCAACCGAACCAGGCACACCAATTGATATAGAGCTTATTTTCGGGAATGTAGCGATAAGACCTTCAATATGTTTAGATAATACATTTACGCCCGTATCAATTAACATACTTGAAGTACTTCCTTGTTCTTTTACTTCCCCTAAACAGTTGAAAATTGTATAGTTTGTTTCATTTTTTTCTAAAAATATTGCTAAACCTAACATATATTCTGGATTATATTCATATCGTTTCGCTCTTCTTCCACCACTTGAATCATCTAAACCAGCTAAAGTGACTTCACCGTCTTGTTTCATTTTTTCTATAAATTTACTTATCGTTGGAAAACTAATTTCTAATGTATTACTAAGCTCAACTTTCGTTGCACTACCTCGCTCTAGAAGAACTGTACGAATGCCGCGAAGGATTGTCTCTTTAATCGATTTTTGAGTAACAAATTGTTCACTCAAATCGCTCACCACCTTAATCAACATACTTATTAAATCCTTTTAATAAGTTGCGTTGACAATATATCATACATCATTTTCTAAAGCAATAAAGATGATATATTTCCGCTGCATGCACTCTCTGTTTCGCTTCATGTGTTCATACAATTCCAGATAACAGAGCAAATAATAAAACAGCTAGCAAAGCATTACATATTCCGAATGCTTCCCCTAGTATACTTAAAAATTGTGTATAACCTATGATAGAAACTTACAGCAAACGAAAAAATCGGCAAAACAAATAAGAAAAAGAGCGTTTCAAGAAGTAAGTAATGTCTTCGTACGATTTTCCGCACTATTTTTCTTTATATGAAACACCTTTCACATTTTCTATACGATACGACATCAGTTTATTCATGTACTCATAAAAAACGATTTCTATAAGTCTATCGTTTTAATAACTTTAGCTGGATTACCACCAACAACTACATTATTAGGTACATCTTTTGTCACAACTGCTCCTGAAGCAATTACAGCGTTGTCTCCAATTGAAACACCAGGGTTAATAATAGCGCCCCCGCCAACCCAAACGTTGTTACCTATTTTTACTGGTTTTCCATATTCTTTACCAGAGTTTCGTTCTACTGGATGTAAAGGGTGCGTAGCAGTGTAAATGTGAACACCAGGTGCAAACATACAATAATCACCGATTCGAACTTCACAAACGTCTAAAATCACACAGTTGAAATTTGCGAAAAAGCTCTTTCCAACATGAATATTGTAGCCGTAATCACAACGAAAATCAGGATTAATTTGAGCTTTCCCATCAGCTGAAGAACCTAAAAGCTGATTTAATAATGTAAAACGTTGTTCATCCCCTGTCTCCATCGCCTCGTTATAAAGACGTGTTAAACGTTTTGCCTCCACCCTATCAGCTACTAATTCTTCGTCATCTGCAATATACATTTCTCCCGCTAACATCTTTTCTTTTTCTGTTTTCATAGAATCATCTCCTTCGTAATCAAATGAA
>NZ_JAKUFR010000131.1:0-9017 GCF_022663555.1 Bacillus cereus group sp. BfR-BA-01381 | reverse complement strand
CTCCGTATTCTCTTTTTGCGAGTCCATAGTACTTTCTTCTGTCGTCGCTAACTCCATTGTGTTTCCTTCTCCATGTCCAGCTTCGTAATTAGAGGAATCATCTTGTTCTACCTGTTCTGGTGTTTCTACATCTGACACTTCCATATTCTCTTTTTGCGAGTCTGTAGTACTTTCTTCTGTTGTCGCTAACTCCATTGCATTTCCTTCTTCATATCCAGCTTCGTAATTAGAGGAATCATCTTGTTCTACTTGTTCTGGTGTTTCTACATCTGATAACGGTTCATTATTTTGTGCTGAATCCACTTCAGTTTCTTCAGTCGTTACTAAAACTTCACCGTTCCCTCCATCTTGTTCTGTTTCGTAATCGGAAGGATCATCTTGCTCAGGCTGCTTTATATCTTCTACATCGGACAATTCCGGATTTTCTTCTTCGCCATCATTTCCATTCATCGTTGCCAATTCTTCATTATTTTCTTCTTGATTTTCTGTTTCATAATCAGATGGATCATTCTGCTCACCTTGCTCTGGAGCTTCTACATCCGGCAATTCTGAATCATTTTGGTTTGCCCCTTCTCCTTCCTCTCTAATTTTTGAAAGTTCTTCGTCATTATCTTCCCCTTCTTGGTTTTCGTATTGAGAAGGATCGTCCTGCTCAGGCTGCTCTATATCTTCTACATCGGACAACTCCGGATTTTCTTCTTCACCATTTCCATTCACCGTTGCCAATTCTTCATTGTTTCCTTCTTGGTTTTCAGTTTCATAATCAGATGGATCATCCTGCTCACCTTGTTCTTGAGCTTCTACATCCGGCAATTCTGAATTGCTTTTTTCTGTACCTTCTCTTTCCTCATTAATTTTTGAAAGTTCTTCGTTGTTATCTTCTCCTTCTTGATTTTCGTATTGAGAAGGATCGTCCTGCTCAGGTTGCTCCGCATCTTCTACTTCAGATAACTCCGGATTTTCTTCTTCAACTCCTTCTAACGATGCAAGGTTATCTGGATTGACTTCTTCTTGATCTTCTTGATACTCTTCTGTCTCTTCTTGCTCTGCATTTACAACCACTTCATCTTCATCTTCATCAATTGTGGCTCTTTCTTGTTCTTCCTCGTCTTGTTTTTCTTCATCTTGATGTTGTTCTGTTTGTTCATCTTCTTCACCAATACTTGCATATTTTGTTTTTTCTTCTTCACTTTCTCCTGAAACTTTCTCTTCATCTAGGGTAGCTTGTTTTGTACCGCTTTCATCAGCTGTATGTTCAGAAGGATCATCCCCCATATAATTTGGATCAGAATCTCCAAACATATCTTTTGCTCTTCCTACACCTGCATTAATACCATCCATTGTTCGATTAAATCCATCCTTTGTTTTGCCTGCCATATACTCTAAATCCGTAAATGAATTATATGCAACCTTCGATTTACGGAATGCCGCTTTGATGTTATCTCTAAAGATATAACAAAGGACAAATACCAGAATCTGAAGGATCATCGTCATTAAATAACCAGATGTTCCGGCTTCCGGAAGTTCATATAACAGCCCGGCAATTGAAAACAGAATAATTACAATAAGTGACAAGAATATTTTTGCGGCTAACGGTTTAAGCCATTGTTCAGCCCAACTAATTAAAACACGCCTATTTTTCGGTAGTAATGCAAAAGCCATCGCTATTGGACCAATAATACTCATTACCATAAACAACAATTGGCACGCTACTATCAGCAAGCATATAACTGCTGTTGGAGCTCCTGCAAAAGTATTTACAATGTAGTACATAAATGTAAATATCAATCGCTCCCCTACCGATTCATTTGTCATCATAAAATTCTTATGTTCTTTAACATCTTCTGTTACTAACTTAACCCTATCTTCCCCAGGTGGTGTATTAATTAGTTTATTTACCCTCTCTACACCAATAGTATCTAGTGAATCTTGACCATATTGTAAGTACAAATAAGGACGTTCCACCATCAATTCCCACATTTGTGCTTTTACATTCGCTATAGCCCGACTTTTTGTTTGCCCTGGATTCCCATGAATCGTTCCGGTTGTCTTACTTAAAACTTGAAGACTAATTTCAGAACTAATTGTATTCATTCCTTTCAGAATCACTGGTGCATTTGCGATGTAAACTAATATCCCTGCAATAACACACACTACCTTAAATAATTCACTTATCCCCTTTGTCATTTGTCTTTTTACAAAAAACAGATAAATAAAATATATAACAGATAAAATACATGTCATTTTAATAATCGACGGGAATAAACCTTCACTTTCAAATTCCGGTTTACTTCCGATCCCCGCTATATTTTGCATTGCTTTACCTAATTTATCTGCAACGACATCGATAATATCTAAACTGAAGGATTGTTCTACTATAAATAACAATATTTTTGTTAACCAAACCCCAAACTGGAACATTAATGAAACTATCCATTGACCAACTCCATTAATTTTCCGCTGTATATCTTTCCCTACAGAATCATCACCAAACATATAGCCCCAAGCCTTTGAGAAAAAGCCTTTTTCATCGTCTTTATGTGGTGCGGTATCTATCTCATAATGAACATTCTCAAAATCTTCTTGTTTAGATTTATCAAACAAGTTACCTGAAATTGTATTGGCCTCTGACGCTTTTGGTTCATCCTCTGCAAAGGCTACATTCGGCACAGTACCAACAAACAAAATAAAAATGGCCATAAAAAGAGGGAAGAGCTTTTTCATTCTCGTTCCCCCTCCCACTTATGGACTTGTATTGGTTTCTTATCTCCTACAATGGACTCTAAATTGTGAGTATCTCCCCAAGCCCAACCGTAATTCTTCCACTTTCCATCTTTCTTATCTTTTATCATTTTTAATTCCACACTACTCTTCCCACCTGTACCTGGATGATAAAAACGAGCCTTGTAATAAAATTCATTTGAACCTTCTTCTAGATCATACCTAAACAACTCATATCGCCCGTTCAATTTATCACTTGCCCCTGGATATGTTACATTGTATTTCTTCAAAAATTCGTATTCATTTATATGCAATTCATTCATTTTTTTATTATCTAATTCAATATAAGCTTTCATATATTCCAAAGCTGCTTTATCAGCCGCTTTTATATTAATCAATTTCTGATTATCTACCACTTCACTTTTAGTAGATTGACAGGCTGTAAGGGTTGTTACAATTAACCCTCCAGCCACAATAGCTCCTACTAAATAGCCCAATGTTCTTTTATATTTCACGATTCCTTCACCCCTATTTCGCCTTATATTAAGCGCCCGCGAGTTCCTGTTCACGTTCTTCCGCTGTTTTCGTTGAAGAATCAAATGCCTCTGCTAATTCTTTAAAAACAGGATCAACTTTAATAACTGCCGTACGTCCATAGATGTCTTGGAACAAGCAATGACCCCTTTTTAAATTCTGCAACATTCTTATATTAGCGTCTGTTACTGGCAAATTATAATACCCTAACATTTCTTTTGCTTCAGCATCGTTTTTTAAGCAATAGGAGAATTTCATTCCAACGTTAGCAATCTCTTTATTCGCTGAATTAAAATCACTCGCATTTTGTGTACCAAGATATAATCCTGTATTGTGATAACGTCCTTTACGAATAATTTCATCCGAAAGCTTTGCTCCCTCACGATTTCGCATAACGTTTTTAGCCTCATCTTGGATATAAACTTTAAATTTCTTACGATCTGTTGAAAGCATAAGGGATTTACCGAATGCTGTTAAAGCTGTAAGAACACTTTCTGATAATTTATCTGTAATACTCAATACAGTTTGCTCTAATGGTGGTAATGATAAATGTTGAATTTGTAAAACTTGTAAAGCCCTTTCTAAATCTAAAGCTCTGTAATCCTGGCCAGGTTTACCAAACAATAGATTTGCAAGTGGTGAATTCTCTATTGTATTTAAACGTGTTACTAATTCTGTTAATAGCGCTAACTCTTCTTGAATCAATTCACCATCTTGTTTCATTTCAAGCAATTCATCTTTTACTAAAGATAAACAAGGCTCTTCTTTCTTTGCTACTCGTTGAATTGCTGTCCATAGGAAGTCATATTTTGAGTTCTCTAACGTCACACCTGTTAAATATGTTAAAACTTCCAACGATAAACTCATTGCATCTTCTTTTGTTGCACTAACACGGAATGGGTCTAAACATCCTTTGTCACGTTCACTTTGTCCTAAAGTCCATACTTCCAATTGATCCTTATTTTTCTTAAACCCTGGAAGCATTTTTGGCCATTCACTTCTATCCCCTTTAGGATCGACGCAAAATGCAAGCCCATCGCTCATAACAATCCAGTATAATAAGATGTTCATTAAGAAGGATTTCCCTTTCCCTGTCATGCCGGCTATCATTACTGATAAACTATCAAATTCATTATTTAAGTTCTCTAATGCTTTTGCTGCCAAGTCTGGTCTAATAAAGACCGGACGATTTAATTTAACTGTACGACCAATATAGAATCCTTGATTGTCGCCAATTTGTGTTGTTGCCCCAAACATACCTTGTGCCAATACTCCTGGCTCCGCATATATTTTAAAATCTTTATTATAGCGTTTTGCCCCTGGGAAGAATTCATAGAAATATGCCATTTGATCGCCATAAGGATTTACTAATTGAATTTTCATCTTTCTATACTCTGTAATTAGTTTCTTAACGCGATGAGCTAATGTTTTTTGATCTTGAGCATAAACAGCAAATAAAACACTCATTTCAAATCCTGGTGCACCCGTTGTCTGGAAAACGTCTTGCATTAATTTAACACCAGCCGCCTTACGATCTACAGTCCGGTCTACAGTTCCACCAAGTGCCGCCTGGTGACGTTGGTCATTTAATTCCCGCTCGCTATTTTGCAATCCTTTTAGAACACTCACATTCTCCATATGATGAGCACGAATACTTACTTCCACCGGGAATTTTAAAGAATGCGATTGGATACGATATATCCATTCTCGGCCTGGGAAATGTGATTGTGGGTCCATGTCACTTACCGCAAGAAACGAAACGTAACTTTCTTCTAAATCCCCCTCTGCATTTCTCCTTTGAAGTCGAATACAACGGCCAGGCTCTTCATCTACTTCACACTCAGTTAAGCGAAGAATAGCCTCACGGTCTGGGCGTGTTGCCGTTTTAGTTTCTCCATTTTCATCTACCCATGAAATTTTGCTTCCTACATTCCAATCCTTCACTGTTTCTGGAGCTGTCATTCCACGAGTGAAATTATGTTCAATTAAGAACCTTGTAACTGGTGGTGTCGCTCTTCTCACAAAACGAAAAGCACCTAATAATTGATTATAAATACCATCTTCGGCTTCCTTATAATCACTAATCTCTTCTTCTAACAAGTCACTTTCTTCAATTCCCATTGCTCGAAACGGCGTTTCAGTAAACCCTTTTATAAATTTTCTAGCGAATTTTGAGGTTTCAATTACTGGGTTTTTGACTTGTTTTTCTTTCTTATCTTGATTTAATTGCACTAATAAGAAAAAATGATATTCTGTATTTTCTTTTGAGACTGATGATTGTTGCAAATATAATTTCACTTTTTCAAAAAGGACCTTTGCCGTGTTAGACAAAGGTCCTTTCAATCTTGCAATATGTTCATCTATAATTGCGTCAGAATCAGTTACTTTTGGAATGACAAGTAAATGAAAATCACTTTCCAATTGTGTAAATAAAGACTTCTGGTTTGAGAAATATGTTTTCTTCATCCGATCACTTTGATGTTCATATTCAAAACCTTCGACTTCATAGATACTCCAAACCCTCTGATCTGGACAAAAACAAAGATTATCCTCTACATGATTAATTGGGAATTCCGATACACTATTTAACGCAAGCATTAAATATCCTCACCTTCTATATTTTCAAATGTTTTTTATTAAATATTCATTTTCAAATTCATCCTCTTGTTTTAGTACCATTCGTCTTCTTCTAAACGTATTGTTTCGGATTCTTCTGTGTCTTGTTCTATTAGAGTCAATGGATAATCTTCAACCTCCCCTTGACTCATAGGTATAATAGGAACAATATCCGATTCACGGTAACGAATGAAAATAGGACTTTCAAAAACATATTTTTTTGGTTTTTCAAACCTGATAAAGCGTGACATTTTATGTGGCCTTAATTTAAATAAAATCCATGATCTAGCAAATACTAAAAATGACTTACCATCTGTTTTATACGTATCTAAGCCCCAAACTGCAAAACCTGGAATGATAATGTAATATGGAAGCCAAAATTCATCAGCAATTGGTCCAATAAACCAAGAAGTTAATGGGAAAACTCTTAATATAACAAACACCAATACTATTAAGGCATAATAGCCTAACATCTTCCACGACACAGGTCGTGGAAGACGATAGCCTAATAATTCATATTGGCGACGTTCATATTTCATATAACTTCCGAAAGTATATACAATAAAAGGTTTTGATTTTTCTTCCATCAGCAAGAACGCCTCCTTATTTAATTACATTCCTAACATTCCACCTAAGAATGATCCTACTTTTTCAAGAGTTTCTGGTGCTGCTACAAGGAAGAATCCAAGGCCACCCGCGATAACAATTGTAACCAGGAAGCCCCATGCTCGCTTCGCAATACAAAAGATAACTAACCCGATAATGATAATCCCTAAAGCATATTTCCCTTGTGTTTTAACCCAGTCATACGCTCCATCTAAACCAAATCCCAGTATCATATTATTTAATAAATTCATTTTATTTTCCCCTCTCTATTTCACTGTCATATCAGTGACGATATATTGTTTTCCTTCTTTTTTAACTGTTAATACATATTTCATTGTCATTTTGGATTCTGAAACAGCATCTTTCATTTCAGCAATTGTATAAACTTCATACGTACCTTTCTTTGATCCTACATATACTTTCGCTTCCTTGATTTGTTCAAAGTGAAGCGCTCCTTCTAATCCTTTAATATCTTTGTTGTGTAATACATACTCCAATTCTTTCTGAGTTGCTGTTGTGTAAGACTTGAAGAAAGTTGGTAAGAAGTCGCGAATTTCTTGTTTCGCCTTATAATCTGCCTCATCTGATTGCTTTTCATCTTTATCAACTTTGATTTTTGCTTTATTGTCTACTTTAACCACTTGAGGATTTCCCGTTACAATAAACCCTTTTCCATCCGTTTGAATCGGTACAGCAATTGTTTCAGTAACGTCTTTCCCTTCATCTTGACGAGTAAGTTTATAATCTACTTTAAGAACCATATCTGCACTTTGTTTTCCAGTCTCTTTTACCCGCACAATGGAAGCTTGTACATAATTTGCATCCCACTGAAGACTATGCATATCTAATCCAGCTTGTGGGTCTGCTCCTTCTAATAAATAGGGTTTTAAACGCCCTTCTCTGTTAGCACGCTCGTTATCCCCACGTTTCCAGGTAAAGTATTCCTTTGCAAATTGCTTTGTAAATTCTACCGCTTCTGGCCGCGTAGCTCCGTTCTGATCTACTTGCACTTTATAATCCGAGCCCTTTTGCACCATTGCTTTCAATTTATTATTAGTAATAAGCCCGGTAATCGAAACCGTAAACATCCATAAGAAGAGTACCCAAAAGACCACATTTCCGATCTTCTTCGCTTTATACGAAGGTATTCGGAAAGGTTTCCTCCTTTTTTCCCTCCACTTATTCAACCTTTCTTTTAACCCCACACCATTTCACTCCTAACCTTTTTTATCAAATGCTTTCGAAAGTCCCATAACTGCAACTGTTACAACAAGTAACCCTTCCCAGCCATACCTTCCATAAATCTCTAAAAACATAGATTTTATTTCTTCATAAACCGGTTGTGCTTCTGGGAATCTACGAAATATAAAATCTTTTGATACAACTAACACAATAACCGCCGTTATAAAAGAAACAATTGTTGAAAGTACAAATCGAAACACCCTCTTATAACCTCACTTTCTCATTAGGATTTCCGATGTTCCGATAAATCGCTCCAAAAGGATTTTGTAAGACTTCTTCAAACATCACGACATAAACAGGTACATTCGGGCTCTCCATTTCTTTCATATACCGTAACAATTCTTTTTGTCGCCCCTCATTACCAGCAATAAAGATTAGTCGCCATTTCTCTATTGGGTATGTTAGACCTGCATATCGATCATATTTTTTAACCGATTCCTCTCGGCTTAAAAAGTCGTTATACCTTCGTAGCTTTTTCTCGATAACCTCTTTCGTTCCGTAAGTACGTTCCATTTCCAAAAACAAGCCATAATTTCCTTCGATTCTGTTTTTCAAACCAATAACAGCCAATCCATCTGGTCGAATAACAGCACTTTTATTTTTGTCATATTGAAACGTTCCTCTTGCTTCATTTATCCATTCTTTCATTCCAATTGGAATGTCTGTCTTTGATTGCTCCAACATGGCACATTCAACATGAGCCAACATCAAACTATGATAAACAAAAGTTGCAACTCGATTGGACCATTTATAATTCCAATGGACCTCACCTCTCAACTCTCGCACCATTTCAACACCGTACTTATCAAGCGTATAAATATTTGATCCGTTACCTGATCGCCTACGCTTTCCACGAATACTTGCCACTGGATGTCTTTCACTTTTGATGTAATTTTCTTTCTCTAATTTCGCAAGTCTTGCGTAGATTGATTTTTCTTTATGATTGGGATAATTTTTCATACGAATATATTCAAAATCCAAATAGATGTGTGTATGAATATCCATAAATAATTGTTCATCCTCAGTGGTTAAAATCATCTTCATCCTCCTTCCCACCATTAAAAGTCAAAGATACTTTTTTCTGCTTTTGATTCAGGGTTTTCTAATTTCTGCGATTCCTCATTTTTGATTTCAACGGGATACTTTTCTTTATCGTCATCCCCCGTTCCAAACGGATAATCAACTTCCTCTTTCTCTTTCAAAAAGATATGATCAGTGTTTTCCATCTCCCAGGGGAAAGGCATATCCATAATGACAGGTGATTCCTCTTGCGCCGCCTCTTCAGCTTTCTCAAAGAG
>NZ_JAKUFR010000130.1:0-9817 GCF_022663555.1 Bacillus cereus group sp. BfR-BA-01381 | reverse complement strand
GGTAAAAGGTCAATCTTTTGAAGGGAGCCAAGTCTTGCAAAGACAAGGGTCTTCGCAAGAGATTAAGGGAGCGATGGAAGCGAAGCCGTCAGAACATGTAGAGTCTTCGCAAGCCGATAAAATAAATAGAACAAATGAAACAACACATATAGAATCCGCACAAGCAGAAGTAGCAGCAGCGCAAGAAATTATGATAGATGCGACACAACAAAAGGTAGAGTTAGAAACCTTAGCTGAAGAAAATGAAATAAAAATAGAAACAGAAACAGAAACAATATAAAAATATGTATTTAGTTACAATGCCTCGCTAGTTTATAGCGGGGCATTTTTTTGTAAGGGAGGTACATGAAACGTGGATTTAGAGCACGAGGATATAGAGGAAAAAGAAGCCAAAAAGAAAGCGAAAATAAGTAAAGTTCGTAAACTATGGATGGTTAGTGGTTGTTTGTTTAGTAGTGTTTCTCTAATTGTAATTTTCTTTGTTTTAATAGGAATCGTCTTATTTATGCTTTTAGGTGATGAAAAAAAAGAACCAGTAAGTGGTGGGGGTGGGTTAATAGGTAATACAATTTGCCGTCCAGGAGATAAACAATTGACCGCAGCGGATTTAGACCCACACTTGAAGGGTGTGTTTACATCTAAGGGCCAAGCCTTTATTGATGCAGGTACACAAAATAATATTGATCCAGTCTTATTAACCGCTATAGCGATGCTAGAAACAGGTAACGGTACAAGTAATGCTGTGAAAAAATATAACAATCCAGGTGGATTAATGAACCCCGCAAGTACTAATATGACAGGTTTTATTCAGTTTGCGACATTAGAAGAAGGTATAAACGGCATGGCTCGTAACTTATATAAAAATTATATCGGAATGGGGATTACAACAATTGAAGCAATTGGTGCTAAGTATGCACCACCGGGCGCGGCAAATGATCCTCACGGTACAAATGGTTTATGGCCAGCTTTAGTTACAAAGTTTGTTCAGCAGTTAGGCGGACTTACATTTAATTGTACACCAGCAGATAGCGGAGGTGTTGGGAACGTGGGTGATCCTAGCTCGTATGGATTTGTTTTACCGATCCCAGGAAGTCCGCTTGTTACCAGCCCATATGGTCCACGTTGGGGAACGATTCATAAGGGGACTGATTATGCATGTACGAGAGGACAGACAGCAATTGGCGCGGCCAAGGCTGGTCGAGTAGGATTTGCAGCATTTGGGGCAGATGGAAGTGGATTTGGAGGGTATGGAAATGCAGTAGTCTTAGAGCATGAAGGTGGTTTATGGACGTTGTATGGCCATATGGACGCACTTTCGGTGCAACAAGGGCAAATGGTCCAAGCAGGTCAACAACTTGGTATTTGCGGGGCTACAGGGCAAGTAACAGGACCTCATTTACACTTTGAAATCAAAACATCATTTAAATTCGGACAGGTTGATCCAGCACCGTATATGCCGAAATAAGGAGGAAATCAAATGAAACAAATATTACAAATTGGCGTAATTATCGCGTTGAGTATTACAAGTTTGACGTTATGGAGTAGTAATTCTGATCTAAAGGGTGAGGCTAAACAACAGAAGACAAAACTTACAGCTAAAATAAAAGAATTGAAGAATGAAAATAGAGAATTAGAAGAGCGTTTGCAAGTTTTAAAAGAAAATACGCAAGAAAAAGGTCAAGTAGTGGCCAGAAATTTTGTAGAAACTTTAATGATGTATGACAGTAATGATAAGGAGAAAAAAGGGCTTGAAGCATTACGGAAATTAGTTAAGGGAGAAGCGGAAAATAAATTGTTTAATGCTGGTGAAGATTCACATAAGCAAATTGATGATGCAGCCATTCATTACATGACAAAAGCGAATGTAAAAGATATGTACTATACACGTTCAGCTGAAGACAAAGCAGATGTTACTGTCAATTATGAATATGTAATTTTAATTGAGGGAGAGAAGAAAAAAGAGAATCATAGCATGAAATTAAGCTTGGTACTAGAAAATGAAAATTGGTTTGTAGAAAACTATGATTTCAAAATAGAGAATGGAACAGAAGGGCCGTAAAAGTACGGAATTAGGAAAGGGTTTTAAAATGAAAAAATTTAATTTGGCATATAAAGAGGTTCGAGTATTTGAAGTAACTGTTGAAGCGGGAACGGTTGAAGAGGCAATAAAAAAGTTTAATAGAATGTCCCATCAAGATAGGGAAAGAGTGAATCGAAACATTACAGTTCAGGAAAGAGAGCAGGGAAATGCAAGCTTTAAATAATAATTATAAAGTTTTGCTTTGTATCATAATAGGTATTGTTTTTAATGTATGGGCTTATGAAAGACCTTTAATTGAAGCGATATTTGCTCTAGCATACTTAATGCTTTTTCTATTTATATTATTTGCAACATGCTATTTCATGTTGTGGAGTAAGGTTAGGAAAATGAGATCAGAGCATTGAATAATTGAGTGGATTTTATATAAGGGCTTTAAGAGAATATATCCAAAATATGAAGGAGGAAGAGGAAATGAATGAAAATATGACAAGTAACTTTTTAGAGGTTGAGGAAAAATTAATGAATCAAAGTAGGAAATGGGGCATGGATACGGAATTAATACGGAAACAAGCAATTGAGGCGAACAATGAAATAATTAAAGAACTAGAAGAATATGAGACTTCAAATAAACAAGTTGCTTTAGAACTGACAGTAAGAATTATTGATTTAAAGCAACAAAATGAAATGCTTAAAGAGCCAATGGAGCCAGTTGATCACGAAGTACAAGAGTGTTGGGAAAGTTTCTGGAGGAAAATCCTTGTAAAAAATGGCCAGTTAGATATTGGCCAAGTAAAAAAAGAATTGTTTGATTATAAATATGTAAGGGACCAAGCTAGTTTGGTATATTCAGAGCTATCCGGATTAAGCAAGGTGTTTTATCCAGCGCAGAGCGTGATTAACAGAGCGAGAGAACAGCAGAAAGAGTTAGAAGTAGAAATGTATCTAGATGATATAAGGGCAATGGCTGATAAATCAGGGAAGGTCAATTTAAGTGATCTAGAAAAATATTTTAATAAGTAAATTGAAAAATGGATCGAATACGGAAAAGCAGATCAAGAAATTAATCGACGAGGGAATTGTAAGGTTGCCTATGTTTGAAAAAGAAATGGCTATTATAGACTTCTGTTTGGACCTGGAAATCGTAGAAAATCCAAAAGGTGAAAATTATGTTCTAATAATCTCGGGTTATTTGGATCGTTTAAAAGAATATATAAATGATGATCTGAATGAAATTACAAAACAAGAATTAAATTTAATTCTACCTAAAGGGAAAGTTATCGATTTTGCAGGAACACATGAACTTATAGAAGATGCTGGGTATCAGTTAACGTTAATAGATGGGAGTTATCGTCAGGTTGTACTTGGATAATAATAAAGAGCCTCTTACACGTATGTAAGAGGCTCTTTATATTTTTTAATAATCGTCGTCATCTTCTAATGGTTCTGTAAAATCTTCTAAGTAGTAATCATCCTCATTTAAATTAAAGCGAGGTTCTTCACCTTGTTTACGTATTAGATCATCGAATTCATCTCTTATTTTTATTCGGGAATTACGATCTCGTTTTCCAACATAAAATAAATGCGGGTTTAACATGAAACCATATTCAGCTTTAACGATAAGTTGTTTTTTGCGTAGCTTCGTTATGCTTCTAGAAATATTACCTTTGTCCATATTCATATCAGCGGCAATTTTCGTTTGTCTCATATATGTATGATTGTTTTCTTTATTCATATGTTCGCAAAGGAAAAAGAGCACCTTATAATCCGATCCGGTAAAATCATTGTCTTGTAAATGTTTAAAGGAATCTAAAATAATTGCTCCCCAGTATACAGGTATACTCACTCTTCTTCTTGGCATAATTTTCCTCCATTTGTTGTCATATTTACAATTTTTTCGAAATTTGTTGAGTAATAGACAACTTTCAGTTGTATTATTAACAACTTTTACGTTTGTATATTTATTAATCAAACCCTGTCAGGACAAGGTTTGATGATGGAATTGCGCCTTATTTTATCCGTCCCCTTATATATTATATTGGTGTAGACTACTTGTAAACACAAAAGAAAATTGCGTATGCAAGTATAGATAGAAAGAAGGCGTATAAAAATGTTTCAGTGGTTTCAACAAAAATTAGGATTGATTGGTGTAGTAATAACATTACTGGGTTTATGTTTTCCAGCGGTATTTGTCAAAATTGGTGAAGAGATTAAAAGTTTCACGGTTGAATATTGGTTGCAGCTTTCAATAGCGGTTATTATTGGGTTGCTTGTGGCCATTTATTTACGTGTAGTTCATCGCGAATGATGAACACATTGGATCAGGAGATTTTTAGGGGCTTAAACTGACATATAATCCCGTTTTTGCTATGATTTTAGTATATATATAGCAGAAATGGAGGCGTCAGGATGGGGAGAAGTAAGTCGATGAGAGATGCATATTATAGAAGTTATGCATCTCCAAGCGTTAGAACAGAAGTGAATTGTCATGATGTTACAAAGGATATGAAAAATAATGGTACTTTTTACTGTATGGAGTGTGAGACACAAGTGGTTCATGCAGGGGGGGAAAGCCCTTATTATAGATTACCTTCAAAAGATGCGGAGCATGATATCGACTGTGATAATTATCTTCCGGTTGATGATACGTCAGAGCGAATTAGAAAGTTAGGGAAAAAACTAAAAGTTCAATTGAAAGCACCTTCTTTTCACGATCAAGAAAAAAGAAGTAATGATAAATCTGGTCTGAAAGATAAGAAAGCACCATCTAAAATTGTAAACCCTGTTAAATCAGGTCCGGTAAAAACGATAGAAGATGCCAACAAAACAAAAACAGTTACCCTGAATAGTGCAGCGGATTTGCTTTATCATACTTCTTTTGATCGTCCTGAAGCGCATAGGAAAAATGTAATAAGAGAGTTACTTCAAAATAAACAATTTTATTATCGCGGTACATATGATGCACTACAGAAAGATTTTGAAGAGAAAATAGTAAGTCCCATATTTTTCATTAAAGGGCGTTTACACAAAAATCAATTTTTCACATTTAATAAATACGGGTACTTTGACATACAAGATCATTACAAGGATTATGGATCAATAGAGTTAAGAGTAGATTTAAACGGTGTTCCAGAACTGGAAAAACGTTTTAAAAAATTGACTTGGTTTATTAGAAGTGGAAAACAGTCTACAGAAGTAGTTGGGGTAATGGGGAAAGTTATTGGAGTTGAAGAGAAGGAGGATAAAACTTTTATACATATTAGGTGTTATGACATTGATGTAGAGCCTAAAGATTAAGAATTACGTTTTCTATTTTTATATTTAGAACTATGGTAAAATATAATACAACTGAATAACGTGGGCGGGAGGTTGCCGTTCCTTTTTCTCTAATTTTAGAGAGGAAGGAGGTGACCGCATGGATTCTTTACTTACTTTATTACATGATGCTGTAAAAGTATTTCTTACTGTTTTTGCAACAGCTTGTGCAAATGAGTTAGCTAAGAAATTAAGTAATAAAAAAAATAAAAGAACCGCCCCAGCCGGCAAGCGAAAGGGCAGTTCAAAACGAAATAAACGTTAGCAACCGTCCCGCCTTGCGGTAATCAGTTACCAGAAGAGATGTTGACAGCATCTCTTCTTTTAATATACGCAAAAAATAATGGTATAACTCTTTTAGTTACTAAAATTATAACAAATGTTTTTCTAAATGCAAAGTATGAGAAAGATTGATGTTTTCAATTGTAACAATCGGGAGGGATTTGTTATATTTTGTAATCCGGTTGTTTTTATTTTGTTATGGAATTGTCATTTATATATAGTATAAATTTAGTTAGCAAGATAACCGTATATAAAGGTAGGTGAATAAAATGAGAAACGTGGATTTTAAAGGTTTTAGTCAGTATCATCAGCGCGACCTTTTTGAAGTGAGCTTTGATACTTTACGTGAAGCGGCGACATTTGAGGGTACCTTCAATCTTAACCGTGGTAGTCATATGTTCTCTGTAGAAGCAAATCGGGATAAGTATAATGAATGTCTTGTTAATGTGGTCTTCTCGTCTGATATGAGTGAACAGCAAGTTGAAATAGGAATCAGAAATGCGCTTTCCATGATGTAAAGGGGTTTCTCCTGCTGCTGCTTCAAATAAGAGAAGTCGGTTTATAGGAGGCATCGAGCCACCTATAAACCGATTGTTTCTATGCTACGCATAAAAACAATAAGAGCTTGTACACATATCATTTCTCTAACGAAATGATATATGTTACAAGCTCTTTTCCTTATTTAGAAAAGGCTTGCGCACTTTTCTAAATAGCTTACCTAATTCCGATGGAATTTTTGAACGGTAAGCATTAAGGGATAGTGGAATCCGTCCTTCCTTTGTTCTTCTAATTATAATTTTTGTTCATAAGAGGTGGTAAATGGTCGGCAAAAAGAAAAGGGAATCTAATAAAGCTAAGTAGGTTAAGGTGTTGTAAGCTCGTAAAGTACACTCGCAACAACACCTAAATCATTGAGCTTTATAAGATTCCCTAATCTTTTTTTGATACGTTGTACGCTTCACTTTGTTCGCGCCTTGACCACTCTTTTCACAAAAATTGCTTCCATTCCGAACAATGAAAGGAGCTGTTAAAGCTATGGAAACTACATATGAAATCGTAAGAATCAAACAAGAAATCAGAGAGGTTGAGACACCTCACATCCGTATCACAGGTTCGGATATAGCCGCTGAAGTAGCTACAAAATTTATTGGAGATGAAGACCGTGAAGTGTTCTTCGTGATGTGTCTGAACACGAAAAATGAAGTGGTTGCGGTACATCGTTGTCACGTTGGTCATCTAAATTCTAGTTTGGTGCATCCGCGTGAAGTGTTCAAGAGTGCAATTTTAAATAATAGCGCGTCAATCATTGTAGCGCATCAGCATCCAAGTGGAGATGTTTCACCATCAGAAGCAGACAAACAAGTGTCTCGTCGCTTGAAAGATGCAGGAGAGATTCTAGGGATTGAGTTGCTAGACAGCCTAATCGTGAATCATAGAGGGCGCTACTACTCCTTGAGAGAGAAGGGGTACTTACGATAAAAAAGAGAAAGAGAAGTTAATCTTCTCTTTCTCTTTTTTTTCTTTAAAGGTGCTCATTTTAACAGGCATCGAGCCTGTAAAATGAGTCCATTCATTGCAAGCAATGAATGGGAATCACAAAGCTTTTAAAGGCATTTCGCTTTGTGATTTTTTAAAGAATGCAAATTACAAAGGGCATCGAGCCCTTTGTAATTTGAGTGTTCCTATACTTCGTATAGAAACACTACGCCTGTAGCGTAATTCCATTTCTCTTACGAAATGGAATATACTCACAGGCTTTTTAGTGTTCTTTTTAAAGGGCTTGCGCACCTTTAAAAAGAAGTGTCAACGGAATCCCTCACGGGATTCTTTACGTTGCCACGGTTGGGAAAACAATAATTGTTGTATATTATAACAATTATTGTTGTAAGTTATAACAATGTATGTTATCTTTGTTATAACTTACAACATAGGAGGTTTTTTTATGACTAAAACAGTAGGGTTACTTCTTAATTCTTATCCTTATTTAGAAGAGAAATTAAATGCTTATGAGAATGTATTTACACATGATGAAGCGCTTCGCGCTTTAGAAACAGAAGAAGAGCGCACTTTCTTAAAATTACTTTGGTTTTTTAAAAACCCAAAGGAAAATAGTTTTGATATTAACTTGTTATATCAGCATTTGATAGGAGAAAAATTAGCTTTTGCATTAGATTTGATAGCTCACTATTTTAGAAATGACACGTATTTGCTTCAAGGTTCAAGTCATAATTTAATTTTGTCTAGCACTGAATATTATAGTCAAAGCGAATTCGCAAGAGAGTTGATAAATGCGGGTTTAGATTATACACAATCTAAAGTAGCGACATATAGAAAAAGAGGAAAATTTGTAGAAGAAGATGCAATTATATCGGGTGTTCCATATTGGTCTGAAAGTACAGTTAGAAATTACATTGAGTATTTAAAGTTATATAGAGATAAAGATTATCAAGCATATGCTGATTATACGGTTGATACATCGCCAGAATACAAAACGGTAAGTGATAAGGATGGACATAAAATTAAACCTAATGGCAGTCTTACAGTTGATACACCTATAGAATATAAAGTGAAAGATGATGTTGAAGATTAAAAGTTGAAATTTTAAAGGGAAATGAATGGAGTAAAAATATGAAGTTTGTTGAACGTCCTTTTTACAATATTAAGGGATTTGATTTTGGTGCTGTAGCTTGGGTTATTATGTTTTTTGTAGCACCAATGGTATTTTGGGTAATTCCAGCACAAGCAAGAATGGGATTAACAGAATCTATAGCATATTTATTTTCACTGGATTTTTATAATGAAACTAATGTTTCAACAAATGCACTTGGTCAAATACAAAATAAAACATTTCTTATGCTGAATATTGGTAAAATAACTGTTTGGACTTGGAGCGTCAGTGCTTTACTAATATTCTTGTTCAAGGAACCTAAAGATTAAATAAATAAGGGATAAAAAGGGGGAATACAATGAAACTCAAAGGAGTTATAAGCAGTTTTCTAACGATGGGATTGTTATTTTCGGGATGTTCAGCAATTCAAAGTTCAAATCATGTAAAACAAACAAGTGAATCACAAGATATTGCACAAGTTATAGAGTTTCCATCAAACAAGTATCCAGAAACCGCAGCGCATATTAAAGATGCGATTGCAAGTGGCAAGACAGATATTTGTACGATTGATCGGAATGGAGCCGCTGAAAGGAGAAAACAGTCTTTAGCAAATGTTCCAACGAAAAAAGGATATGATCGGGATGAATACCCTATGGCGATGTGTTCCGAGGGTGGAGCTGGCGCAGATATTCGATACATAAAACCAGCTGACAATCGTGGTGCAGGTTCTTATGTAGGAAGTAAAGTTGGGAAATTACCTGATGGTACAAAATTTAAAATAGTTGTGAAGTAGTTAGTAGAGATACTATTAAAAGCGAAAATTCAAAACTATATAGTGGGATTGAGCATACATAAAATAATTTCATTTGTTTAAAAAAGAGTCTTTTGTAGGCTCTTTTTTTATGAAAAAATATGACATAAAGAACGTTAGTTCGTGTATAATAAGAACAAACGTTCTTTTAGTTTTAGGGGGATTTTACATGTATGACTATTCCATTTTGCCAAATCGTATTGTGATGTGCGTTGATTTTAGGTCTTTTTATGCCTCGGTGAGTTGTATCAAAAGGGGATTAGACCCGAAATATACAAAGTTAGCCGTGGTTGGAGATGTAAAACGGAGTGGTTCGGTTGTATTGGCAGCTACGCCACCTTTGAAGAAATTAGGTGTTGGAAAACTAAGTAGATTATACGAGATTCCCAAAAGACCAGATATTATTATAGTGAATCCACAGATGGAAACGTATATAAAATGCTCAAATTACATTACTAAGTTAGCGTTGCAATATGTAGCGCCAGAGGATTTACATACTTACTCTATAGATGAGCAATTTCTTGATATGACAAGTACATTGCATTTGTTTGCAAATAATCCGATTGAATTTGCGATGAAATTTAAGAGAGAAGTATATGAGAAGACGAGGATTGAGTGTACAGTTGGTATTGGACCAAACCCGCTCATGGCAAAGGTAGCTATGAGACTACAAAAAATTACTTTGTACATAAATAAAAAACGTATATTAGCACTATTTATCTATTAATATGGAATGTACATTATATATGTACATTCTTTTTTT
>NZ_JAKUFR010000129.1:0-9966 GCF_022663555.1 Bacillus cereus group sp. BfR-BA-01381 | reverse complement strand
AGCGTTCATCCTGAGCCAGGATCAAACTCTCCAATAAAGTTAGTTTGTCTAGCATCTAAAATAAAAATTGACGTTTCACGTTGTTTGTTTCGTTCAGTTTTCAAAGAACTAAAAGCGGGTGAAGAGAATCGAACTCTCGACCAGAGCTTGGAAGGCTCTTGTTTTACCACTAAACTACACCCGCGTGGTCGGGAAGACAGGATTTGAACCTGCGACCCCCTGGTCCCAAACCAGGTGCTCTACCAAGCTGAGCCACTTCCCGTAATTGGCGCGCCCGAGAGGAGTCGAACCCCTAACCTCTTGATCCGTAGTCAAACGCTCTATCCAATTGAGCTACGGGCGCTTATTCATGATGTTTTTTCGTCGTTGTATTTTGGCGACTCAATTATCTTATCATACTGCATTTTCAAATGCAAGTACTTTTTTTAAAAAGATTTTCGATGCGGCCGAGAGGACTTGAACCTCCACGGGGTTTCCCCCACTAGGCCCTCAACCTAGCGCGTCTGCCGTTCCGCCACGACCGCGCGGAAAAAACAAAAGTGAGCCATGAAGGACTCGAACCTTCGACCCTCTGATTAAAAGTCAGATGCTCTACCAACTGAGCTAATGGCTCGTAAATGGCTGGGCTAGCTGGATTCGAACCAGCGCATGACGGAGTCAAAGTCCGTTGCCTTACCGCTTGGCTATAGCCCATCGAAATACTTATCTTATTTTCAAAGACAAATGTTATTGTACCATAATGACCAATAAAAAACAACTGCCAATTAGCAGAAGTTAAAATGGCGGTCCCGACCGGGGTCGAACCGGCGATCTCCTGCGTGACAGGCAGGCATGTTAACCACTACACCACGGGACCATTTAATCTTTACATTAATGTCATTTCACTTTTCATTATACTATTATGGTGGAGGATGACGGGATCGAACCGCCGACCCCCTGCTTGTAAGGCAGGTGCTCTCCCAGCTGAGCTAATCCTCCGAAGTGGTGACCCGTACGGGATTCGAACCCGTGTTACCGCCGTGAAAGGGCGGTGTCTTAACCACTTGACCAACGGGCCAATATGAATGGCAGAGAAGAAGGGATTCGAACCCTCGCACCGCGTTCGCGATCTACTCCCTTAGCAGGGGAGCCCCTTGAGCCACTTGGGTACTTCTCTGTATGGCTCCGCAGGTAGGACTCGAACCTACGACCGATCGGTTAACAGCCGATAGCTCTACCACTGAGCTACTGCGGAATAATAAAGACAATTTGTATCTTATAAAAATTCTCATCGTAAGTCAAGAAGTTTTTTCACAACATCTTGTACAAACGTGACATGTTTATAATATACTGGATTGCGTTTTCACTGTCAAGATGTTTTCTTTATCAAGATTAGTTTCCCTTTACACTTTCCGCAGACATATCTTTTTGTATTAATTTGACGTCTTCTTACATATTGAAGTGAGCATCCCATACATTCATACATATAAACCTTTTTTTCCTTCTCTTCATTCATCATTCGTTTACAAAACCGCGGCGCATCAACTGCCTTTAACAGTTCGCGAAAATCCTTATCCCGGTGCTTATATCCTCTTCCTGTAATATGTAAGTGATAATGACAAAGTTCATGTTTAACAATTCCAACTAATTCTTCTTTCCCATACATTTCGTAATATCGATAATTCAGTTCAATATTGTGTGTATTCAATAGATAACGTCCACCAGTTGTACGCAACCTACTATTAAACAGTGCCTTATGTAAAAACGGCATTCCGAAATATTGTAGCGATACTTCTTCCACTAGCCGCTGTATTTCTTGCTCATCCATTTTCATTCCTCCTAAACAAAAAAATATTTTTACACTTTTCTCCTCTCTTATACATATATTAAATAGTACATATACCCATCCTCATTCAAGAAGCGTGGTTTCTAAAAACATAGCAAAAATAGAAATCCACTCACCAACCTCTCATCAATATTACTTTACATTTATGAGAGTAGGATTAAACAAGGAGGGATTCCTATGCCTACATGGCTCAAAAAACAAATGCAACGCGCATATTTTGAAAAAAACCGGTATCAAATTAAATTATTAAATGAATGCTGGTTTTATTATAGCAAAATACATCAAAGTTCTTAATCCATTACACGTTTTATCCTATAAAAAAAGAGCAGTTTCATCTGCTCTCTTCTCTTACTATTCAATCGGCAACATAGATAATGCAACGCGACCTTTTTTCGTATCAATATCATCTACCCATACTTTGACGATTTGTCCGACAGATACAACATCTAACGGATGCTTCACGTATTGTTTGCTTAGTTTAGAAATATGTACTAAACCATCTTGTTTCACACCTACATCAACAAAAGCACCAAAATCAACAACGTTACGAACTGTTCCTTCCAGTTCCATACCACGTTTTAAATCTTCTAATTTCAAAATCCCTTTTTTCAGAAGCGGTTTAGGCAACTCATCCCTCATGTCTCGCTCTGGACTAATGAGTGCATCTATAATATCAACTAATGTTGGTTCTCCAACTCCCGTTTCTTGCGACAACTTAGAAATCTCTACTTCTTCTAAACTCTTTTGTAATTGCGGTTGCCCTACGTCATCTTTTGATAATCCTAGACTCTTCAATAACAATTCAACATTTTTATATTGTTCTGGATGAATACCTGTACGGTCTAACGGATTTGCCCCTTCTAATATACGTAAGAAACCTATACATTGTTCATATGTCTTCGCACCTAGACGTGGTATTTTCTTTAAGTCTGTTCGTTTTGTAAATTTCCCTTCTTCTTCACGCTTTGCTACAATATTTTTCGCAACAGTTTTTGATAAACCCGAAACATATTGCAACAACGCAACTGAAGCTGTATTTACATTCACACCGACTTGGTTAACTGCCGTCTCTACTACAAACGTTAATGATTCATTTAATCTTTTTTGAGATACATCATGTTGGTATTGTCCAACCCCAACTGATTTCGGATCAATCTTTACAAGTTCAGCAAGTGGATCTTGCAGACGTCTACCGATAGAAACCGCACTTCTTTCTTCAACCTGTAAATCCGGGAATTCCTCACGTGCTAAATCAGAAGCCGAATACACACTCGCACCAGCTTCGTTCACAATAATATAGAAGACTTCTCGTTTCACATTTTGTAATACATCAACTATAAATTCTTCCGATTCTCTAGAAGCTGTACCATTCCCAATCGCAATCATTTCAACTTGATATTTATCTATAATAGAAAGAACTTTCGCTTTTGCATCTTCATATTTACGCACTGGTGGATGCGGATAAATAACATCAATATATAGAACTTTCCCCGTATCGTCTACGATAGCTAATTTACAACCCGTTCTATATGCAGGGTCTACAGCTAACACAACCTTTCCTTTCATTGGAGGTTGTAATAACAAATTACGTAAGTTCTCAGAGAAAATATGTATCGCTTGTTCCTCAGCTGTTTCTGTTAATTCTTTTCGAATCTCCCTTTCAATAGAGGATTGAATTAATCGTTTATAACCATCCTCTATTGCTAATTTTACATACTGTGCACTTTTTGAATCGTTATCACGAATTACTTTCTTATATAAGAAAGTTACTATCTCATCTACTGGTGGAACAACAGAAACTCTCAATATATCTTCTTTCTCACCTCGATTCATCGCTAATACGCGATGCGGCACGACTTTCTGCAACGGTTCTTCATAGCTGTAATACATTTCATATATATTTTTTTCATCTTTCTCTTCATCTTTTACAGCCGAAGACATAACACCTTTTCTAAAAGTAACATTCCGAATCCAACTACGATATGCCGCTTCATCTGAAACGATTTCTGCAATAATGTCTTGAGCACCTTGTAATGCTTCTTCTGCAGATTGCACTTCTTTCTCGGCATTTACAAACTCCATTGCCTTCTGATTCGGATCTTCTTTCGTATATAATAATAACCATTCAGCTAATGGCTCTAATCCTTTTTCTTTTGCAATCGTTGCTTTCGTTCTTCTCTTCTCTTTATACGGACGATATAAATCTTCTACTTCTTGCAACTTTGTAGCTTTCACAATTTGCTGACGTAATTCTCCTGTCAGTTTCCCCTTCTCATCAATAAGACGAAGAACCTCTTCTTTCCTATCTTCAAGCTGCATCATATATTGCCATCTCTCTAAAATTGTACGAATTTGCACTTCATCTAAAGAGCCTGTCCATTCTTTTCGGTAACGAGCAATAAATGGAACTGTGTTACCTTCTTCTGTTAATTGAATAACATGACGAACTTGCTTTTCGGTAAAGCCTAATTCCTTCACTAACATTTTCATTAACGCTTGTCGATTATCTACCATTTCCATATACAACCGTAACCTCCTCTATAATAAAAAAAGTTGCCCTTCAAAGAGAGCAACTTAAACTGCCGATTTAAAAATCTATTAGTCCTAAACTAATTTGTAGCGCTTCATCTACACGAGTCATCATCACTTCATCTAAGTGAGTGATTTTGTCCGTTAAGCGCTGCTTATCGATTGTTCGAATCTGCTCAAGTAAAATAACAGAATCTCTCTCAAAACCGTACTTTTTCGCATCAATTTCCACATGAGTGGGTAATTTCGCTTTTTGAATCTGTGCAGTAATAGCCGCTACAATCACCGTTGGACTAAAACGATTTCCGATGTCATTTTGAATGACAAGAACCGGACGAACGCCTCCTTGCTCAGAACCAACAACTGGGGAAAGGTCTGCAAAATACACGTCGCCGCGTTTTACAATCAAAATATTACCCCCCGCTAACTAAGCGTTCTACTGTATGAGCTGCTTCATACTCTGCTAAGAAAGCTTCAGATGCAATACCAAGATTAATTTTTCCCATTTCAATGTACCCACGTCGCATTGATTCATGTTGGTAGCGTTTCTTCGTCTTATGTTGACGCAATAACAGTTGTGTTGCCTGGCAAATTAGTTCATGGCGATTCTTATTCTCTTGTTTTCCAATTCCGTCCAATTCCGTTACCATTTGCTTTGGCAACCGAACCACGATTTCAGTAGTTACACTTGATTCGGACACAAAAATACACCTCCACCGTCAACTACACACCCAAATATATATATGACACCTATTGTAATAATACCATTGTATGGAGCCTGTTGCAAAGACTTCCTTATTCCTTGCTTATGTTTTCCAATTCACAAACAAAACATTCATATTCTTTTATTTTTTATCTCATTACAAAAAGAAACGGAAGAGTTTCCACGTTAAATTATGTTAAAAGTAATGATAAGTAAAAAGCTTCTCGTCAAAAAACGAACTTATTCTTAGCCACCAAAAAGTCCTCTCACATGACAAGAAGCAAATCATACTACCCTCTATATATCATTCAAATAATTGATTACTTCCACAACTTTCCCGTTCCGTATAAATATTCTCGGCACACGGAAACTAATCGTTGTAATAATTTCATAATTAATAGTCCCTGAATATTCCGCAACCTCTGTAGCGCTAATATATTCATCTCCTTGCCTTCCAATGAGTGTAACTTTCGTGCCAAGAGGCACTTCACAAGGAAGGTGAATCATGAATTGATCCATTGTTACTCGCCCTACAATCGGTACCCGTTTACCATTTACAAGCACTTCAAATCCTTGTAATCTTCTAAGCCACCCATCTGCATACCCAATTGCAACAGTCGCAATCCATTCTTCCGTCTTCGTTCGATAAGTGACGTTATAACTAATTCCATCCCCTTTAATCACCCGTTTAATATGAGCCACTTTCGTATGCAGTGATAGCGCTGGTTCTAATTTAAACGGTAAAAAAGGGCGTATTTCTACAGATGGAGATAACCCATACATCGCAATGCCAATTCGTACTGCATTAAATGTAATCCCTTGAAAACGTAGTGTTGCAGCACTATTAGCTGTATGAACAAACTTAGGATCCACTCCGAATTCTTTCAACCAACTTAACTGCTCCAAAAATGTGTTATATTGCTTATCAAAGTAAGAAGTCTCCACCTCATCTGCCGTTGCAAAATGTGTATAAACTCCTTCCAATTCTAAAAATGGTGCACCTTCTAAGCTTTTTAAAAAACCTTTTAATTCTTTACGTTTGCGTATTCCAATTCTCCCCATACCACTATCGAAATTAATATGGTATTTCATCGTAGACGAACCATCCCAAAGTTTGATTGCTTCATCTACCCATTCCTTTTGAAAAACAGTTAATGCTACATCATTTTCAGCAGCTACATTTATATCACGAGGAGGAGAAGGACCTAACACTAAAATCGGCGCAGTAATACCGGCTCTTCGAAGCACTAAAGCTTCATCTAAGAACGCAACTGCTAACCTTGTCGCCCCCGCTTCTAATGCTGTTTTAGCCACCGGTACATAATCGTGCCCATATGCATTCCCTTTAACTACGGCAAAAATTTCTACACCACTTGGGATAAATTCTTTAATATGTGTAACATTGTTATAAATCGCATCTAAATCCACTTCCACCCAAGTGTCACGGTAAAATGGCGCTTCTTCCATAAATACACTTCCTTATACACGATATGCGAAGCTTATTCTTTTATATGCTTCTTTTATGAAATCCACCCTTCAAACTAAGAAAAGACGTGGTGCACATATATCACCACGTCTAAGAAGTTCACTTCACCTGCTTCTCTGTAACTGAACGAGCAACCATTAACAGCTCCTTCGGCTCTAAACCTTTAGACACGAGCATATATTCTACTCCGTTATGCGACCACGTTAAAGAGTCTTTCGTCAATGCTCCAATTGTAAAGCCAAGATCAACCAATTCTCCGCTCACACTTATCGCTGACGAAGCCTCTGCAACTTTTGCCTTTTCTTGTATTAAAGTAAAGGATTTCTTACTTCCAGTGTATGTGAGTATCGCACGCTTGCCACTGTCTGTCTTCAACTCTTTTTCATCTTTCAAAGTCATACCTTGCGGCGTATCACGCGGATACAAAATAGCAAATGGTTTGTCTTCTTTCGCTGTCGTTTGAACATCTACTTGCGCTCTAGACATATTTTGTTTCGTATCAAATGCACCTTTATCAAATTTCGCATCAAATTTCACTTTAGAGAAATCTACTTTCACAAGAACATTTTGATCATTATCCATTAACTTCACCGAAACTGGTGTTAAATCACTTTTCTTCAATGTAATCTCTTGTTTCGGCAACATGTTTTGGTGTTGATAATTTGTTTTTGTTTTAAAGATATAATACTTATCTGTTTTTTCAAAAGTAAGGTTTTTCTTATCCTGCAAAATGTCCCTCACAAGGGATTCGTATAAATAAGCCTGGCTACTATTTTGCGGCCAATCACTTTGGAAACGGAAACTCTTATTAAGCGCTGGCGTTAATACAAATACACCTTCTTCATTCCTTAAAATAATTTGACTTTGATCTTTTTTCGCATTCTGCAAATTCACACGATAAAAAGAAGGTTCTTTATGCCATATTTCTACCTTATACTCCTGAGGCTCATTCCCTGTTTTAATAGATAATTTCGCTTCAGCTTGATAGCTTTTCAACCCTTTTACTTTCGCCTCTAAATCTCTCACAACATCATCTTGTTTCTTTTCCATACAACCGGCCAACACAAAAACGGTTAATAAACCGAGAAGAACTAAAAACAGACGCCTTTTCATCACTTCAGCCCCTTTGCCCCTATAAATGAATGAATGGAAGATGTACCTTCCTTATCGCTACCACAAATATATGAGACAAAGATATAAAATATGCAGACTAGCGTGACGAGCTTTCTAAAACAACTTGAGCAACAGCAAATTCCTTACTATGACTAATTGATAAATGAACAATATGCTCTGTACTTGTAATAAGAATCGGCTTACCTCTATCATCATTTCTTACTTCAATATCTAAAAAACTCACTTCTTTCCCGATACCAGTCCCTACCGCTTTTGAATACGCCTCTTTCGCTGCAAATCTTCCAGCTACAAACTCTATAAGGCGACTTCCCTTCAGCCCCTTTGCAACATTACGTTCACTTTCAGTTAAAATACGTTCCATAAATTTAAGCTTTCCATCTATCATTTTTTCAATTCGATTTAATTCAATAATGTCGATTCCAATCCCTACAATCATTTCAAAATCCCCTTCTTCTATTTAGCTTTCTTTTTTCATATTGTAAGAATAACAGAGAATCTTTCTGATGCAAAAGGAGTGATACTCACAACATGCTAATACCATCCGCCCGCATTTCCTTACAACCAATCGTCATCACTTTACTTCTCATACAATTAATCATGATTATATTAGGTGATTTTTCCCTCTTTCCTATGGCAGCTTCTAATGAATATATCGCTAAAGGAGAATGGTGGCGTCTCCTAACTTCCCTGCTCGTACATGTAGACTTACAACATTTTCTTTTTAATAGTATTTGTTTATTCGTGCTTGGCTCTTCTATTGAAAAACAACTAGGGCACTTGTCTTTCATCATTATTTTTTTCCTTTCTGGCATTCTCGGAAATATTTCCTCTTATCTTATTATGCCTCATGAATATATTCATGCCGGGGCATCTGGTGGTATTTTCGGATTACTAGGTGCACAGTTATTTCTAATGTATAGCCGATATCGCTCTTCCAATCCAAGAGACATCGCTATTTTTTCAATTATGATATGTATATTACTACTATTCACTTTTTTCAATCCCTCTGCCAACCCTATCAGCCATTTAACAGGATTAATCATTGGTGGTATTTGCACTCCTCTATTAACAAAAAAACTCGATGGTGCAGAGCTCATTTAATATAAAAGCTCGCACCATCTATAATTTCCACATCTGTTTGTTCACTTAAATCTCTCATGAGTTGAAATAAAGACTCATCCTTCTTCTTCGCTTCAATCATACAATCAATTTGCGGAACACTTCCTTTTATCTTTTTTAAAAAAGATAAAAGAGTATCTACATTAATAAAGTCCGCATGTGCCCTTGGGTCTTTTCCCTCTCTAGGACTAGAAATGTGCATTTTCACCGGTAACAAAGACGATTCCCACGTATGTACAACACGCGCCCAATCTTCATGCCAATCTTCTCGATCATGATTCATCATATGATGATGTAAATCAAATACAACGGGAATGTCCAACTTTTCTCCTAAATATAATGTGTCCTCGAGCGTAAAAGTTGTATCATCATTTTCTAACATAATCATTTCCTGAATACCTCTTGGGACATTAGACCAATTCTCTATAAAACGCTCTAATGCGAGCTCTTTATCTTTATATCCGCCCCCAACATGCATTACACATCGTTGCTTATGTTCAATTCCCATACCTTTTAATAATTTTCTATGCATTTGTAATGTCTTGACAGAGTGTTTAAAAATATTCTCCTCAGGTGAATTAAGTACAACAAAATGATCTGGATGAAAATCAATACGCATATTCATTCGAATAGCGTAATCACCTAGCACCTTTAAATTTTCTTTTAAGGGACGAATGTAGTTCCACTCTAACAACTCCTCATGATTCGCTAAAGGAATCAACTTAGAGCTAAGTCGAAAAAAGGATATATCATGGCCTTTATTATGTTTTAATAACCGTAAGCAATTTTCCAAATTCGAATTAGCAATTCTTTCAAGTTTACGAATCGCCGCTTCCCGATCATCTATTTTTTGAAACTGCGCGTACGTCATCGTTTGAGATGGGGATGCGTTTTTCAAATGTACACTCATCGCAACATACCCAAGTCTTACAAGCATGTAGCACCTCATTTCTACACAAGTTATTATGTAGTATGTACAATTACAGAAATAAAAAAAGAGAATGCCGGAAAAGGGCATTCTCTTTTTTACTATTAAGCTTGTGGCTTACGGCTATGATGTTTTCTTTCGCCGCGTCCGTTTGAAGATCCTGGGCGACCTTGACCTTCTCCACGACGACCACGGTTGCCATCACGGCTACCTTCACGATTGCGATCACGGTTACCGTCACG
>NZ_JAKUFR010000128.1:0-10777 GCF_022663555.1 Bacillus cereus group sp. BfR-BA-01381 | reverse complement strand
AAAATGTTTGAAGCGAATGGAAATCGTATGAAGCGAGCTCGTGCAACAGTAACAATTTCTAAGCCGATTACACCTGAAGAGTATGCGACTATGGATATTAAAGAGTTAACGAAGTATACACAGGATGTTATCGCATCACAATTACATAAGTAATAAAAAAGGTTTCAGCTTACATTAAGCTGAAACCTTTTTTATTATGCTGTAGGTAGGACGTAAAAGAGTACGCAGAAGAACATCATCGCACTACCACCTAATACGAAAAGATGCCAAATGGCATGGTTGAAAGGTAACTTTTCCCAAAGGAAGAATATAGCTCCTACAGAATATAAAATTCCACCTGCTAAAAGTAGTGAAAAACCATGTCCAGTTAGATTTTCATAAAGTGGTTTAATAGCAACGATTATGAGCCATCCCATTATGATATAACATAGCGTCGATGCCTTAATAAAGCGACGTACAAAGAAAATTTTGAAGATGATACCACCGATTGCTAGTGTCCATATAATTGCGAGTAACGTCCAACCTAATGGCCCACGAAGCGTAATAAGTAAAAAAGGAGTATATGTGCCAGCGATTAATAAATAAATGGCTGAGTGATCTAGTATAGTAAATAATTTTTCGACTTTTGGATGGTGAATGCTATGTAACAATGTCGAAAACAAGTACAGTAAGAACATGCTTACACCGTAAACCGTAAATGCAACAACAGCAGATGCGGTACCATGCTTAGAGGCATGAATAATCAATATGATTAAGGCAGGGATGCTTAAAATGGCACCGATACCATGTGTAATTGCATTTGCAATTTCTTCTTTCACAAATTGTGTCATTCGTGTCATTTTTTCAGTCATAATGCAAATCCTTTCTACTATCATAAAATAATATGTCTTTTCCCTTACCATATCATACACAAGGGCAATAGAAAATGAAATTTGTATAATTGATTATATTTTTGAATTTTTTTGACAAAAGTCAATGGATTTGTTGACGTTTTCAAACTTTTTTGACAAAATAAAATTATGTAATAGTAGGACAAGGAATCTACTAATAAAGGGGATGGAGAAATGTTTTCAAATATTGGCTTTCCAGGATTAATTTTAATTTTAGTAGCTGTACTTATTTTATTTGGGCCGAAAAAATTGCCGGAAATCGGAAAGGCTTTAGGGGAAACGTTAAAAGAATTTAAAAAATCAACGAAAGAATTGACTGATGATGCATTTCAAGAGAAGGAAAAGAAAGAAAAAATGTAATGAATTTTCTTCGAAATGGATAAATAAAGTGTGGTGAACGAGATGGAAGATCGGGAAATGAGTGTAGTAGAACATATAGTTGAGCTTCGCAAACGAGTAATATATACCGTGTTATCCTTTGTACTATTTTTAATTGTTGGGTTTACTTTTACGAAGGATATTTATTTTTGGCTTGTAAAAGACTTACCAATGAAATTAACTGTTCTCGGTCCAAGTGATGTATTGTGGATTTTTTTCTCGATTGCTACAGTATTTGCTATCGTTTGTACAATTCCTTTTGCTGCTATACAAATTTGGTTATTTGTAAAACCGGGTTTACATCCAAATGAACAAAAGATGACATTAATGTATATACCGGTATTGTCTATATTATTTATTGCAGGTTTATGCTTTGGATATTTCGTTGTAATGCCGTTTTTATTTCATTTTTTAACTACTATAGGTAATGAAATGTTTAATACGATGTTTACGACAGAAAAGTATTTTCATTTTGTTCTTAATTTAACAGTTCCATTTGCAGTAATTTTTGAATTGCCAGTAGTAGTAATGTTTTTAACGAGTATTGGACTGTTGACGGCGGAATTTCTAATAAAAATAAGAAGGTATGCTTACGTAGCATTGATTATCATTGCATCGTGTATATCACCGCCAGATTTTTTATCACATAGTTTAGTTGCGGTACCGCTTATTTGTATTTATGAAATTAGTATCGCTTTATCAAAGATTGTTAGTAAGCGAAAAAAGAAAAGAGAAGAAGAAATTCAGTCGAAAAGTGCCTCGTTATAAAGGCACTTTTTTTATTTATTTGTTATACTCTAGTTATAAACGTATACAATATAGAGAAGAAAAAAATTATAGAATCTCCAAAATTTAGACAAACTTTGCGCTTTTATAAGTTTATACTGAATATATTAAGCAATATACGGATAACGAGTCCTTGTCTTATTAGGAATTTAGGATGGGGGATGGATTAGGTGAAGATGAATAGAGTATAAATCTTTTAACCATAAGGACTACAGAGATTGTCTAAGGATACTTTTGTATTCATGGGAGTCGCCACTTTAAACAACGTGTTACAGCGTAAAGTAGAAGAAGTTCAAAAATCCAATGAAAAAGAGGATTGATATTGTGATTACGAAAAGTTTTTATTTCACTCATTCAACAGGGGAGTGTATTAAAATATTTGAAATCCCTGTCCTACAAGCGCAGCATCCATTATCGTTTCTAATACAGTCTCGTCTTCAATTATTTATTGCAAAAATTCAAAAACAAAAGCACCCAAGATTTTCGTATTCTTTCCGTGAATATTTACAAAATTGTTTGAAGTGGAATGATTATTTAAATGTATATAAAACAAATACTCTTGAAAAAAATGCATGATATAGAGTGGGGACAGGGTTAAGAGCTCTGTCTTTTTCATTTTAGATATAAAAATATAATTAATTTGATTAAATTTCGTTCCAAATTGTTGAAAGCAATGGGAATACTAGTATAATAACAAGGAGAGCGTATTGGAAAGGGAAGAATATAATATGCAAAAAATTAAAATTGTAACAGATTCAACGGCAGATTTATCACAAGAAGTAATTGAGAAGTATGACATTCATGTTCTACCATTATCAATCTCTGTAAATGGACAAACATATTTAGATCGCGTTGATCTACAACCAGATGAATTTATTGAAGAAATGATTAAATCAGAGGAACTACCAAAAACATCACAACCAGCAATGGGTACATTTGTAGAAATGTATGACAAGTTAGGTGAAGATGGAAGTGAAGTACTTTCCATTCATATGACAAGTGGAATGAGTGGTACTGTGGCAACTGCAAATAGTGCTGCATCAATGACCGACACAAAAGTAACAGTTGTTGATTCGCAATTTATTACACATGCTTTAGCATATCAAGTAGTTGAAGCTGCGAAAATGGCAAATGAAGGACGCTCACTAGAAGAAATTTTAAAACGTGTAGATGAAGTAAGGAAGAATACTCGTTTATATGTAGTAGTAGATACATTAGAAAACTTAGTGAAGGGTGGGCGTATCGGTAAAGGAAAAGCGTTTATCGGTTCGCTACTTAATATAAAGCCAATTGCTAGCCTTGAAGATGGTGTTTATAACCCTGTAACGAAAGTGCGTAGCCAAGGTCAAATTGTAAAAACGTTAGCTAAGTTATTTGAGGAAGATACAGCTGGAAAAGTTGTAAAAGCTGTGGCAATTCCGCATGCGAAAGCAATTCCTTTAGCTGAAAATGTAAAAGCGGCTGTTGAAAAAGTAAGTGGATTTGCTCAATCAGAAATTTTCTTTACAACGCCTATTATTAGTACTCATACAGGTCCGGGTGCAATCGGATTTATGTATTTAGCAGAATAATAAAAAAGCTACTTGAAATTTATTTCAAGTAGCTTTTTTATGTGAATAGAAGGTAAGAAATAAGAAGGGCTATACAGGCACTCCCGCTAATGATATAGCGAGTCTGTAAATATTCATTCATAGAAAACACCCACTAATTAAAGTTTCGCTTGATGATTTTCTATAGTATATGTTGGATATAGAAAATAAGTAGTTACGCTATACATGTAATGGTTCAACTTTTTCATTCACTTTCTTAGCATGTGTTTCGCTATTATAAGTGAAAGTTTGACCTAAAAAGAGTACATGCAGTTGTTCCCACGGTAACATACGTAAATTCCAATTATTTCGAAGCCTTGTTATTGCCTCGCGAGGTGTTTCATCGGCGAGTGCAAAAGCTCCGTAATGCATTGGTATAAAGTGTGTAGCATTTAAATCTAAATAAGCTTGCACTGCTTCTTCAGGTGAAACGTGAGATATTTTCATAAACCATTCTGGTTCATAAGCTCCAATTGGCATAAGGGCAATATCAATTGAAAAGCGTTTGCCAATTTCTTTGAAACCTTGGAAATAGCCACTGTCTCCACAAAAATAAATGGTTTCCTCCACATTGTCATTCTTAATAATCCATCCACCCCAGTGAGATGTGTTCATATCAAATAATGATCTTCTCGTCCAGTGCTGAGCAGGTACGAAGTGAAAGGAAACATCATCAATAGTCGTACTTTCCCACCATTTATACTCTTCTACATTGTTGAATTTTTTACGAGTAAATAATTTTTTTAGCCCAATGGGTACTAAGTATAATACGTCATCTTTAAGTTGGCGCAGTGTTGAAAAATCTAAATGATCATAATGACCATGTGAAATGAGGACAATATCAATTTTAGGTAGTTCTTGTATAGAAAGACCAGGTTCAGTAAGTCTTGGGACTAGCTTCAATTTATTGGCCCATACTGGATCCGTTAATATATTAAGTCCATTCGTTTGGATAAGAAAAGTGGAATGTCCAATCCATGTGACAGTCGTTTTTTCAACATTACTTTGCAAAAATGCACTTTGTTTAACGGGTGATTGTTCTACTAAGAAAGAAAAATCTTTTTTGTTTTGCTTTCGTTCTTTACGCCAGCGTATAAAAGAGCGAATTGATTTTTTTGTACTAACATTATCCATATTTTCATAGCGCTTTGCCATGAACATCACCTCATTTAAAATCATTGTAATTGTATTGTACCGAAATGTTGTTAAGGAATACAGTGTATAACATGGATGAATGTTTAAATAATTGTAAAAAAACAGGAAGGTGCATTTACAAAAATAACAATAGAATTAGTTTTGCAACGATTATTTAGAGAAATAATAGTAAAAAAATTATTTTGTCTAGTAATTCGCTTGAAATAAAGAAGTAACATACGTAAATTCGTACGATTTCGTGAACAAATGTAGTAAACAATTTTCTCGTAGTGTTAACTTTTGTTATGATAAGTATAGCCTATTTAAATTTAGGATAGAGAAAAGAGGTTTATAAATGAAGCGTTATCAAAAAATAATTGGTCTTATGGTTGTATTTTGTCTCTTTGTACTTGCTGGATGTAGTGGATCAGGTTCAAAGCTTCGTAAACCATTAAATTGGGATTTAGAAACTTTCCAATTTACTAATCAAGATGGAAAACCATTTGGTACAAAAGATTTAAAAGGGAAAGTTTGGGTTGCAGATTTTATGTTCACAAACTGTCAAACAGTTTGTCCGCCAATGACTGCTAATATGGCAAAATTACAGAAAATGGCGAAGGAAGAGAAATTAGATGTTCAGTTTGTATCATTTAGCGTAGATCCTGACCTTGATAAGCCGGAGAATTTGAAGGCTTTCATTCAAAAATTTACAGAGGATACTAGTAACTGGAATTTACTAACGGGTTATTCGTTAGAGGACATTACGAAGTTTTCAAAAGATAATTTCCAATCACTTGTAGATAAACCTGAGAATGGTCAAGTTATACATGGTACATCATTTTATTTAATTGATCAAAACGGAAAAGTAATGAAAAAGTATAATGGTATTAGCAATACGCCGTATGAAGACATTATACGTGATATGAAACGATTAGCAGAATAAAAAGAGGGGTGCAGATTAAAGCACCCTTCTTTTTTACATTAGTCTATGGATAAAATGTCATGTTGCTGTGGCAATTTCGGCGCCCGAATTTCTAACACGCCATTTTGATATGAAGCTTTCGCTGCTTTTTTATTAATTGAATACGGCAACTTAATTAATCTTGATGCTTCTGAAATGGAACGTTCTCGGCGATAATAGTTATGGGATGTTTGCTCTTCTTCTTCCAGTATCTCTTCTTTTACAGAGACTTTTAAGTATTCACTTTGTATTTCAATTTGAATTTGTTCTTTTTGTATACCTGGTAGTTCAGCTGTAACAACGAGTTCTTCGCCAACTTCGTATAAATCTACAGGGAATGTTAATAAACGGTTTCCTTTTTGGAAAAAATGATTTAAATCAGCAATTACATTGCGAAGTGGTGTTTGCTCGAAGAAATCATCAATTTGCTTTAAATAATTGCGAACCGGTGGGCGAGAAGAGTCTTTTTTTTCTTCACTCATGGTATTCCCTCCTAGAAATCAATTTGCAATATCATATGACAAAAGCGGAGAAAGGTGATTGCCTAATTTTCATGTTTTCATAAAAAATTGTTAAAAATGTGAAATGGAGTGATTTTTTTATAGTTTTTGGTCGCCATATTCAGTTGATTATGCTAGTATAAATAGGGTTGATATAGTAGTATAGAGACAGAATGAAAACTGAAAGAGGGTAAGAAGTATGTGTGGTTTTGTAGGATGTTTATGTGAAAACCCTAGAGAGTTTTCAGAAACAGAAAAACATCAATTTGAAAATATGAACACGATGATTTTCCACCGTGGTCCAGATGACGAAGGATATTTTCGTGATGAGCATGTACAATTTGGCTTCCGCCGTTTAAGTATCATTGACTTAGAGGCAGGACATCAGCCGCTAACTTATGAAAATGATCGATATGTAATTATTTTTAATGGTGAAATTTACAACTATGTAGAATTACGTGAAATGTTACTTGAAAAAGGTGCAACGTTTGCAACGCAATCTGATACAGAAGTTATCATTGCATTGTATGCACATATGAAAGAAAAATGTGTAGACTACCTTCGTGGTATGTTTGCATTTATGATTTGGGATCGCGAAGAAAAGAAACTTTTCGGTGCACGTGACCACTTCGGTATTAAACCTTTATACATCGCACAACAAGGTGATACCACATTCTTCGCATCTGAGAAGAAAAGTATTATGCATGTAATGGAAGATAAAGGCGTTAACCCAACGTCATTACAACATTACTTTACGTACCAATATGGTCCAGAACCAGAAACATTAACAATTGATGTTAATAAAATCGAACCTGGTCATTATTTCGTAAAAGAAATTGGTAAAGAGATGGAAATCCATCGCTACTGGAAACCTTATTTCAATGCTTCAAGTGCAACGAAAGAGGAGCATATCCAAGCAATTCGTGATGTGTTATATGATTCAGTAAAAGTGCATATGCGCAGTGATGTACCAGTAGGTTCATTCTTATCTGGTGGTATCGATTCATCTATCATCGCTTCTATCGCAAGAGAAATGAATCCAAATCTTTTAACATTCTCTGTTGGGTTTGAGCAACGTGGTTTCAGTGAAGTTGATGTTGCCAAAGAAACTGCTGAGAAATTAGGCGTTAAAAACCATAACGTATTCATTTCAGCGAAAGAGTTTATGGATGAGTTCCCAAAAATCATTTGGCATATGGATGATCCTTTAGCAGATCCAGCAGCTGTACCGTTGTACTTCGTTGCTAAAGAAGCACGTAAACATGTAACAGTTGTTCTTTCAGGTGAAGGTGCAGACGAGCTATTTGGTGGTTATAACATTTATCGTGAGCCAAACTCACTGAAAATGTTCTCTTACATTCCTAGCCCAGGTAAGAGCGTTCTAAAAGCACTAAGTGGTGCTCTTAAAGAAGGCTTTAAAGGAAAGAGCTTCCTAGAGCGTGGATGTACGCCAATTGAAGAGCGTTACTATGGAAACGCGAAAATCTTCCGTGAAGAAGAGAAAGCTGAATTAATGAAGTATTACAATGAAAGTGTTAACTATATGGATATCACGAAACCATTGTATAATGAGATTAAAGATTATGATGATGTAAGCAAAATGCAGTACATTGACATGTTCACTTGGTTACGCGGTGACATTTTATTAAAAGCTGATAAAATGACAATGGCAAACTCATTAGAACTTCGTGTACCGTTCTTAGATAAAGAAGTATTCGATGTTGCATCTAAAATTCCAACTGAATTTAAGATTGCTAACGGAACTACGAAAGCTATTTTACGTGAAGCAGCACGAGGAATCGTTCCAGATCACGTATTAGATCGTAAAAAACTTGGATTCCCAGTACCAATTCGTCACTGGTTAAAAGACGAAATGCATGATTGGGCTATCAATATTATAAACGAGAGTAAGACAGAGCATTTAATCGACAAACAGTATGTATTAAACTTACTGGAAGCACATTGTGCAGATAAAGGCGATTATAGCCGTAAAATTTGGACTGTACTTGCGTTTATGGTATGGCATCAAATTTATGTTGAGCATAAGTACGATACGAATAAGTTCCACGAAGAAACGAAACGTGCGTATAGCTTAGTTTAATTAGAAAAACCTTAAGATCGCATATGGTCTTAAGGTTTTTTTCATAAATAGGACGTATGATTGATACAATAATAGTAAAAGGATGGACAACATATGATTACGTTTGAAAAAGTAACTGTAGAAAATGAAAACGTTGTGAAAGAAATGTTTCGCTCACATAGTTTAAGTGAGAAACAGGTACAGTATTGTGTGAAAGTCGATGATACATATATTGGTGTAATAGATTATCGTGTTCAAGGGGAGACTGCGGTTTTATCTCAGTTAATTATTCACTTTGATTATCAAAGTTACGGTTATGGAACAAATACGTATTTCACATTTGAAACAATGATGATAGAAAGAAATGTGAAAGAGATAAAGGTAGTACAAACGGAATTAACAGAACAAGCAAAATCATTTATAGAGAGCTTTGGGTTTAATGAGGAAGATGGGATATATGTAAAGAAAATATAGTAATGAGTAGTTATGCGGGATAAATATAAGGCAGGTGGATGTATGACGATGACTTCTGGTCTTGTATTAATTGGAGGGTGTTTTTTAGTAGCGGAGCTAAGCCATATGCTTATTCAAAAAAGAATGAATAAGAAGAGAAAGCCGTATGAATTACAATATGCTCCAGTGTTTTTCCTTTTGTTTTGTATGCTACTTACATTACAAAACATAACGAACTTTCCACCGCTGTTAAATATTTTTTTGAAGTTCGGTTTGCTGTATAGTACCACTGGAATAGCTCTTTTATTCCTTTTATTGTGCATACGTTATATTCACTATCAATCGTATATATTTATTTTAAATTGGTTAAAACAAAATGATAGAAACCGCCTTACATAAGGCGGTTTTTTTATTTACGTTATGTATTGACTGGGATTACAATTACTTTTTTATGCCCATTTCTTTTTTACATGTTACGCTTAAAAAATTTGAGTAGCAAATAGGCACAAAAATATTTTGAATAAAAATGAGGGTGGAATTATATATATTGAAAAAGTTTTCTGATATATTTATTGACAATGTATAAGATATACATTAATCTTTAAGTGTGAATGATAATCAATTTCAACTAGGGAGGACTTATGACACGCACTAAAAATATTCTTATACTTTGCGTTATGTTACTAATGGTCGTAATCGCAGGGTGTGGTAAAGAAGAAGAGAAAAAAGATAAAGATATATTAGTAAAGGCAAAAGATTCTTATAGTATAAAGCATGCAATGGGCGAAACGACAGTAAATGGTACGCCAAAAAGAGTTGTTGTTTTAACAAATGAGGGTGCTGAGGCACTTTTAACTGTTGGAGTAACGCCAGTTGGAACGACGAAACCACGAGCTGGTGATGAATGGTATCCTCATTTAGCGAAAGAGTTAAAAAATACGAAAGTAGTAGGAACTGAGCGTGACATTAATTTAGAAGCAGTAATGAAGCTTCAGCCGGATTTAATTATCGGAAATAAAATGCGTCATGAAAAAATATACGAGCAGTTAAAAGAAATCGCGCCAACAGTATATGCTGAAACATTACGCGGTGATTGGAAAGAAAACTTCACACTTTATACAAAAGCTGTAAATAAAGAAAAAGAAGGGCAAAATGCTCTTAATGATTATAAAAAGCGTATTGCAGCAATAAAAGGACAATTAGGTGATAAAATTAATTCTAAAGTTTCCATTATTCGCTTCGTCCCTGGTGATGTTCGTATTTATCAAAAAAATTCATTCTCAGGTGTTGTATTAAATGATATTGGATTTAAACGACCACCATTACAAGATAAAGATGAATTTGCAATTAAAGGAATTACAAAAGAGCAAATTCCAAATATGGACGGGGATTATTTATTCTATTTCACATCTGATAAAGACGCGGATAAGAATAATGAAGGAAATACATTAGCAAAAGAATGGACAGAAGATCCACTATTTAAGCAACTGCAGGCTTCTAAAGATAATAAAGTATTCCAAGTAGATGAAGTGATTTGGAATACAGCAGGTGGTATTGTAGCTGCAAATCTTATGTTAGATGATATTGAAAAATATTTTCTGAAGTAAATGAATAATCGAGTGCATCACTTTAAATAGGTGATGCACTTTTTATTTTGTTAAAATACAGAAAATTCCTTCTTTTGAGCGTGCATAAGTTGTACAATTAAAACAATCACGAAATAAAGGAGTGGGGGATAAATGAAAGCTACTCATAAAGATTGGATTTTATTTAACGGAAGAATTGTAAATACGAAGGAAGAACAGCCAATGATTCCATTAGAGGAGAGAGGCTTTCAATTTGGTGATGGGATATACGAGGTATTCAGACTATATGAAGGGAAGCCACATTTATTAAATTTACATTTAGAACGATTCTTTCATTCTATGGAGGAAATAAAACTAATTCCGCCGTTTACTAAGGAGGAGTTAGTGGAAGAGTTACATCAAATGATTGAAAAAAATAAA
>NZ_JAKUFR010000127.1:0-10857 GCF_022663555.1 Bacillus cereus group sp. BfR-BA-01381 | reverse complement strand
CACCAACCATCAGTTCTCTGAGACAGGGATATAAGTCGCTACTGGTATTCCTTCAAAGCTGATATATAATTCGTTCAACTAAACTATGTTTTGTATTATAAAACTATATTAAAAAAATTGTCAACAATAATTTTTTATTTCACATCTAAATCAACACTTAAATTAGTTGTATTTCCAGCTGCATCTGTTGCAACAATATGAATTGTATTCTTTCCTTGTTGTAATTGATTACGATCGAAATAAATTTCGTAGTTTTTCTCCCAAGTGTTTAGGAATGCACTCTCCCATACACCATTTCCGTTAATCTCATATTGCATTCTCACTGGAATACCAGGTGCAATCCAACCGGATTCTGTCATCCAATCTAGTAGGATATCATCCACTTTTCCTGTAATTACAAAGTTTTCTTGGTCAACTTCGTATGTTAGCTTAGGTGCAGTTCGATCAAGAAATACAGCAGCTGTTTGTTTCGTTTCCCCACCAGAATTAGAGGCAACTGCTTCGATTTGGTATAGACCGTCAGCTAACGGAGTACCATCTGCTTTTGTACCATTCCATTTGAAAGGTTTGTATCCAGCTGTTTCATTTTTAGCTTGATGGATAATCCCTTGGTACGTTACACGTTCTTTTGTAACTAAATTTGCATGCAATGTTACATCATCCACAGGTGCAACTAAATAGTAGTTGATGAGATTATCGTCTAATATTTGGTCACCATTTGGATTAAAAGTAGAATTAATAATTTCGAGTCCATCTATACGTTTGTAATCTTTAGGATCGATACTAAATGTAAATGGAATGCGAGTTTCTTCCTTCTTACCTTGTTCTTTTACATACACATTCCCAGTATATACACCTTGGGGTAGCGAACTATCGACAGTGATAGTAAATGGTTTTTCGGTACTACTATTCGGCTGTATGCTAATCGATGAAGGTACAGAAGTTTTTACTTTTGTTTTTGTGTTTGCATCTAGCAATTCTACACGAGTTGAAAAACTTTTCTTTTTACTAGATAGATTTTGTAACGTAATATTTTGCGTCAGTTTTACTTTACCACTGTTTGGCTTAATAAGACCGAAGCTCACATTGTTAGGTTTGACTAATACATCGGTTTGAGCTGCTTTCGGGATGTTAATTAAACCAGATCCTTGCGCCATGACAGGATATGTATTTTCATTTACATCTTTTAAAGTTTTTGCCGTATTGGCAAGAGATGCTTTTAATTGTTCTGTTGTCCAATCAGGGTGCATTTGACGCAAGAGGGCAACAGCTCCAGCTACTTGCGGCGCAGCCATACTTGTTCCGTTATGAGATTCATAGCCGCCTCGTGGTACTGTACTAGTAATTTGTACTCCAGGTGCAACGATATCTGGTTTTATAAGCCAACTTCCTTGTGATGGGCCTCTTGAACTAAAGTTACCAATTAATTCAGTCGGAACGGGTTGTCCAATTTTTATATTTTTTTTGCGTTTTGTAATTAAGCTTTTCAACTCTTCACCGTTTACATTTGATAATTGCATAACTGGAATGGATAGATTTTCACGTGCAAAATATTCCGGCATAATATTAATTTCTTTTTCGTTAGAGATTAATAACACACCAAGTGCACCAGCTTGCTTCGCTTGTTCAGCTTTTACTAACGTACTAGAAGTACCTTGTAAAACAAGTGCAAATTTTCCTTTTACATCTTGTTTAGCATAATCGCTTGGATTACCATAGCCAACATATACAAGTGGAGAATCATTTCCTATTGGGAAATCAGATTTTGATAACGGTACCCCTTGATACGTTTTACTGGAACCAGCTACTTGGAATGTTGGAAACGGGATAGAAACTGTAGATGCGCCAACTGATATAACACTGCTTGCATTACCAGGTGCATCAACAGACCAAGGTTTTGGGCCATCATTTCCATTGGAAACAACTGCAGTAACCCCAAGTTTTGCTGCACGTTCTAACGTTAAAGTTACAGGCTGATCAGGTACATTTAAATCTTGTCCAAGAGACAGATTTAACACATCAGCACCATCTTGAATTGCTCGTTCAATACCTTGAATAATATCGTCTGTTGTACCAGTTCCACCGTCATTCATGACACGATAGGCTAAAATAGAAGCATTTGGAGCAACGCCTTTAATTTTTCCGTTACCAGCAATAATTCCTGCTACATGAGTACCATGTACGTTACCATCCATAGGATCATTATCTTCATCGACTGTGTCATATCCACCAATATAATTTGCTTTTAAGTCAGGATGTGTATAGTCTACACCAGAATCGATAATCGCTACTTTCATCCCTTTTCCATCAAGAGGTTTGCCAGATGGGTCTTTTAAATTCCACGCTTCAGTTGCACCAATTGTCGGTCCGCCGATGTTTGGTGCTTCTTCATTAGTAGTACTTTTTGATGTTTCATGTAGTTTATATGTTAAGTTCGGATAGACTGCTTTTACTTCTGGTAAAGAAGCAAGAGCAGTAATTTGATCTCCAGGAACTGAAATAGAAAATCCGGAAAATAACGTATTATACACTTCTTTAATTTTTACACCGGGTGCTTTTTCTTTTATTTTCTTAGTCGTATCTTCTTGTGCTTTTTTAAGCTCGGCATGATAAGACTGTGCATGATTACTTTGTAAATCTGGAGCATGCTGAATATTACCTTGTGCTGCGAGAGGTGCATGTTGCAATTCTACAATGACTGAAATTTCTTTTGCAGTTTTTGTTTCAACATTTTGAGCAATTTTATTTTCTCCCCACTGTTCAATCGTTGTTTTTAGTTGTGGACTAAATTGCTTTTCCTTTTGCAGTGATTCAGCATGTGCGCTTAAAGCTCCAAAACTGGAAAAGACGAGCGCCATACTTAATAGTGTAGATGTAGTTTTTTTCATTGAAACTCCCCCTAATAAAAAAGTGCCAATATTCCGAAAAATTATCTTGCAAATTCATCTCGAATTACATAATCGAATGTTAGCTAAACTATATTTTCGACACAATTCATACCAATCCTCTATGAATTTAAAATTTCTTGGGAAATTTTTTCTGATTATGTCGAATGGGTATTTTTTACATATTGTAGGTGGACATTGAGGAATGCTATGAGGGAAATGGAGGGGTGTTATGAAACGGTTCATAGTAAGCGTTGGTACCATGTTAGTCGTATTTTTATGTTCAATTATTAATATTAGCGCAGAAAATAATGAAGCAAAAATTGCTTTTATTCGTCATCATGATCTTTGGATTAAAATTGATGGAAAAGAAAAACAAATAACAAAAGGTGAGTACATAACAGGGCCGAAATGGTCTTATGATGGAGAATGGCTTGCCTATGCTAAAGGGAAGAAGCAAAATCGTTTTGAACTGTATCGGCTGAAAGATGGAAAAAAAGTTGCACCGTTTCAATCGGAAGTATCGAATTATCAATGGTCACCGAAAGAGAATATAATTGCATTTGTATTCGCGAATACATTAAATACGTTTGACGTCCAAAAAAAGAATACAGATTTTGAAAATGTATCGGCAGGTGTAGGAGATTATGTATGGTATCCTGATGGAAAGAAGTTTTTTGTATCCTCTGAAGCACACTTACTTCCAACAGGATGGACAGGAGCACAGCTATATGAAGTGCAAAAAGATGCCCATATGAACCCTCATAAAATGAAACATTTGTATGCATTGCCAAATGAACATGATGATTTCCTAGCGCTAGTTGCAAGTGGCTTTAAGTGGTCACCAGATCAAAAGTGGATTTCATTTTTAGCGGTACCGACAGCTTCATGGTCAGCTGATAGTAATACGCTTTGCCTAGTTCGTGCAGATGGCAGTCGGTTTGAAAAAGTAGATCAAATGTTATTAAACGCACAATGGTTTCAATGGGCACCATCAAAAAATATATTAGCTTATATTGAAGGGAGCGGAAGAGTTGCGTTAGAGAATAAACATTTAAAAGTAAAAGAACTGCCAGCACTTCAGCAGAACACATTTACGCCGCAAGGATATGTTGATTGGGATTTTGCATGGAAGAACGATAACGTAATTATCGTCTCTCGAGCAAAAGAGGGAGGATTTGAAACATTGCCAGAAAAAAGGCCACTACCATCTTTATATGAGGTTGATAGTACAAGCAATGTACAGCATCGAATCACAAAGCCACCTCATAAGCAGGGTGATTATCATCCAATCTTTATGAAGAAGAGCAATCAATTAATATGGATACGTTCAGACCGTAAGAAAGCAGATGTATGGCTTGCTCATAGAGATGGAAAGCATGAAATGAAGTGGATTGAAAATATAGATGTACCAGAGTGGTATTATGAGAAATGGAATTGGGGAAATGTTATCTCGGTAAAAGAAGAATAAAAAATGTGCCTAAAAGATAATTTTAGGCACATTTTTTTATTGGTTATTTATGCGTTTTATTTGGCTTCTTTTTCGCTGGGTTTCCGTTTCCTTGACGTTTTCTATTTTGTTCATCTTTTGCTTGTTTTTCATGCAGTGTATCTAAAAAGTCATTCGAGTTACTCATTTTTCTATCGCTCCTTTCATTTCGTCCTAATTACTATAACCATTTAGGAGGATAATCATGAGATGAAAGTTAAGCACTTAGTTTTCTTCGATAGTATACGTAAAATATGCCATACGTAATAAATAGCATAAATAAAATTTGTAACTCTACATTTTCTTTTAAAATAGTTGCGATAGAAGATGGTAAGTAAGGGGATGTATCGCTCGTTCCTACACCTAACCATTTGTTTAAGAGGTTAATGGTACAAAACATAAAAACACCGGACCAGCTTGCAATAATTGCTTTCTGTTTAATTTTTGTTTCCCGTTCATCATCTGTAATCCAAGGATTAGCAGTTTTATCACTGCTAAAAAATCCGTTTATATATCCCCATATAATCATGCCAATTAAGGTGGTTATCCATTTCATATGTATGATTCCCCTTTCTCCTGTAAAAAGTATTTTACATATGCAATTGTAATATTTCCTAATTTATTATGTCAAATCTTTTTTACATATTGCTTTTTCTTATAGCAGGAATAATGGATGAGGTAGGGAAGAAGTTATGTTGAAGGATTTCATGGAGAGAGGAGGATGGGTATGAAACTCGTCTTTGTTCGGCACGGTGAAGGAGAACATACAAAAGATTTGCCGGCAAGTTTACAAAGGTTGAATCCATCATTAACAGATGAGGGAAGGAATCAAGCTAAATTACTTCAATGCAATGTACCCTTGCAAGAAACGGATATATTAATCGCTAGCCCTACACTTAGAACTTTGCAAACGGCGGCGATATGGAGTGAGAAGGTAGCTTGTCAAAAAATCGTCCATCCATATGTATCCCCGCGTATTTTTCCTTATCGAGAAGGAGCGAAAACATTACCATGTGATCACATAGTAGATCAGGGGATAATAAAAAATTTATTTCCACATTTTTCGATAGAGAAAAACACAAATCAGCAGCTATGGAAGGAAGGTATAAATACTATTTCAGAACATAGCTTTCAGCAAATAGTAGATGGATTCCTGTTTTTATGTTATGAGCTAGGTGCGGAAAGAGTTTGCATTGTATCTCACGACGGGACAATTACAGCATATAGGCAATATTTACAGAAGGTCGTTTTAACTAGATTTGATTTTTTGCAAGAAACGGGTATATATGAAATGGATGTATCCCTTAAAAGTTTGATTGAGGAGATCTAATGGTAGGATGGAGGGTGTATGTTGAATGTTGCACTAGTAGTTGGCTTTAATTCGGATTTAGAGGCGCAATCAATCCGGGCATCACTTGAATATTTTGGGGCGAAAGTTATAACGTACTGGATTGGTAGACCGAAAGAGTTCATCGATATTCTTTCTGGAAAGGGTTTATATAATGATATCGATTATGTTGTCTTTTGCTTTCATGGTGAGGAAGGAAAGTTTGTCATGGAAGAGTTAGGTGAAGATATATATGAACAAGATGAACCGAGAGGATACTTTGGTGCAGAAGAAATTTATAAATATGCAAAATTGCATAATACACATATTGTAAATAGCGGGTGCACGTTAGGGGATCAAAATTTAGCAAAATCTTTTTTACATAGTGGTGCGAAATCATATATTGGATCGATTGATTATGTAGATGGAAATGCAGCACTTATGTTTACTATACGCTTATTTTATGGGGTTATTAACCATGGGAAAACTTTAGAAGAAGCGTTTCAAGAAGCGAGTTTAATTGATGAGGAGACACATACATTTCGATTCTATAAGTAGTGTGAAACACGTTTATTCTATATTCGAATAAACGTGTTTCACATTTAACTCACATTTTTTTTGCAATTTTTTCAATGAAAATGATTATCACCTGTGGTATGATATGTTCAAGTTTTTACAGGTAATAAAAGTTACTATATAAACGTTAGTTTTTAATGTTTTATACACATGTCACGGATTATTCATAATTAACGTTTGAAAAATAAGTAACTAATGTTATTATATTATCTGTAACTAACTTAATTACAACTTTAGGAGGAAGATATGGTTATTCAATTTTTAAGAGAAAACAAAGCAGTTTCTTTTGTATTAGCAGTAATTCGAGTATATCTTGGTTACACATGGTTAATGGCTGGAATCGGTAAACTACAAGGAAAAGGATTCGATGCAACTGGTTATTTACAAGGTGCAATTGAAAAATCTAAAGGTGCACAACCGGCTGTTCAATCTTGGTGGGCATCATTTTTACAAGATTTCGCAATTCCAAACGTTGATCTATTTAATACACTTGTAACATGGGGAGAAATTTTAGTCGGGATTGGTTTAATTGTAGGCTGTTTAACAAAAACAGCGGTCTTTTTTGGTCTTGTAATGAACTTTTCCTATATGTTTAGTGGGTCAATTGGTGTGAACCCTGAAATGGTTATCTTATCTATGTTTGTTCTTGTGTCCGGTATGAACGCTGGGAAATTTGGAATGGATGGCTTCGTTATCCCGAAAGTATTAGGATCAAAAACTCAAAAACGCCAAAAGCAAGCTGCTTAATATATGAAAACGGGTATCTCAAAATGAGATACCCGTTTATTTTTCAGTTATTATAGGGTTTTTGCCAAAGAAATCTTTCACATACCCTACAAACTCCTGTGGTTCCTGACGAAATGGTGCGTGATAGCCTTTCTCGATAATATGGAAAGTACTATTTTTTAAGAATTGATGATACGTTTCTCCTTCTTTCCACGAAACGCTACTATCATTTCTTCCCCATATAATTAAGGTCGGTTGTTTTATTTCATTTGCGTTGATTTGAAGACGTCTAGGCCATAATTTCATTTTATTGTAATGCTCTTCATCATTACGTTTAAATTTCACTTTGCTCTCATCATAATCTGCAATGGCAGAAACGGTATTTAAATCAGTCGACAACTGTGGTCTTGGTGATCCTTGTTTATTAACGAGTGTATGAGGACCGCCCGTAGCATCAGTTAAAATAAGGTGGGTAACGGATTCTGGATATAAATATGTTAAATTAAGAGAAATTTCTCCGCCCATTGAGTGGCCCAATATTGCAAACGAATCGTAACCTAGTTTTTTCATTAATTTATAATACAAATTTGCATGAGTCGGGAAAGAATAATAAAAATCCATTGGCTTAGATGAGCGCCCGAATCCTAAAGCATCTACAGAAATAATTGTATGATCTTTTGCTAAGTCTGAGTAAATCTTTTGAAAACCATCTGACGATCCTCCAAATCCATGGATCATAAGTAAAGGTGGTTTTTCATTACCAATCTTTTTGAAGTAAATGGTTTGACCATCTATTTCTACCATTTTTTCCTCGGTAGCTAGTTTTGCTGTAAGTGTATTTTTAACTTGTTTTACTTGTTCTACTGGCTTTTCTGCTGCACTACATCCTACTAATAGTGTAAGAGTAAGACAACCTACCATAAAATAGCTAAATCGCTTCAATTAGGTGTCCCCTTTCTAACATAACGCTGTATCTATCATAGCAAATAGCATATTACGATTTCCAGGAAGTTCGCTACCATTTTTTATCATAAGAGGTGAAAGGAGCGTTTCTTGGAAATTTTCTATTTGAAGAAATTTGCGAAATGAAAATTGTGAATGTGGGACATCAATTCTTACTGTGCCATTCCAACATTCACATATGTTTTGTAGTAATTGAATAGCATCTTCTTCTCTTTTGGCGATAAGTGGATTGATACATAATATACTATCTTTTTGTATGCATAAGGAAAAAGCTTCTATACAGTTATGTCTCTCAATTTTAAAAGAGTGGCTCGTTCTTGGTAATAGTAATGAATAAAGTAAAGAACGATCGGCACCAGTTGTAATTTGATCGAGGGAAATAAGCGATATAAGATCTTTTTCTTCTATTTGTTTTGTATGAGTGATATGTGTCTTAGTAGTTTGTTTTTCAAAACGATGAATCGTCGTTATTGTTTGAAATCCGCATGATGTATAAAGAGGCTCGCCAGCTTTTGTTGCAATAAGTGCAATTGGTTGTTTTGTAAGAGTGTGTTCTAAGCAGTGATTAAGCAAAATACGCCCGATGCCTCGGCCTTGAAAATGAGGATGGACGATTAACATACCAATAGTAGAAAATCTATCTTTAAAAGGAAATACGCCTCCAGCTGCAATCAGTTTATTTTCATGCATATAACCGACAAGTGTACCGAGAGAAAGGTACATTTCGAATTGTTTTTTCATAAATGCTTTATTTTGTAACCATCCAATAGATTTGCAAAGGTCGAGTAAATCAAAAATAAAAGTTTCATCTAGCTTTATTATTTTCATACATGTTCACCACGTTTCTATTAATTTTCATAAAAGTAGATTGAAAATGTTAAATAAGAGATTTACGTTAAATGAAATCCAACTTGTTTATATTTTGATTGTAAAGGAGAAGATGGTTGATATGAAAAGACAAAGTTATACAAATTATAACTGATATTTACATAAGTTAACAAAAAATTTACATATAACTAATTTTCTCTTAACAGTCTTCTATTAAATTTGATAGTGGGAAATGAATAACCTAATTAGGGGGACAAGACAGTGAAAAAGTTTGTGAAAAAAGCATGGCCATTTGCAGTTGTGGCGTCGTTAGCGGTTACTTCGGTGGCAACATGGAATTTTACACGTTCTAGTGAAGTGAGTGCAGATGAGAGCGGAAGCAATGCAAAGATTAAAAATGTCATTGTATTAATTGGGGATGGTATGGGCCCTTCATATATGACGGCTCATCGTTATATGAAAGATAATCCAAAAACTTTTGAGATGGAATCTACAGAGTTTGATAAACATCTTGTAGGAACACAAAAAACATATCCGGAAGATGAACATGAAAATATCACAGACTCTGCATCTGCAGCAACAGCTATGTCAGCAGGAATTAAAACATATAATGCGGCAATTGCAGTTGATAACGATAAAGCAGAAGTGAAAACTGTTCTTGAACAAGCGAAGGAAAAAGGGAAATCGACAGGATTAGTTGCTACTTCTGAAATTACACATGCAACACCAGCTGCTTTCGGTGCGCATGACATTAGTCGTAAAAATATGGACGCAATTGCAAATGATTATTTTGATGAGAAAATTAAAGGGAAGCATAAAGTAGATGTTATGCTTGGCGGCGGCGTAAAAAACTTTGTTAGAAAAGATCGCAATCTTACAGAAGAGTTTAAGAAATCTGGTTATAGCTACGTAACAGATCGAGATCAATTGTTAAATGATAAAAATGATCAAATCCTTGGTTTATTTGCACCAGGCGGTTTAGATAAAATGATTGACCGCAATGAGAAGACACCTTCATTAGAAGAAATGACAAATGCAGCAATTGAGCGTTTGAACAAAAATAAAAATGGTTTCTTCTTAATGGTTGAAGGAAGTCAAATTGACTGGGCTGGACACGATAATGATATCGTTGGCGCAATGAGTGAAATGGAAGACTTTGAAAAAGCATTTAAAGCAGCGATTGAGTTTGCGAAAAAAGATAAAAATACGTTAGTTGTTGCAACGGCAGACCACGCTACTGGCGGATTATCTTTAGGTGCAAATGGTGAGTATAACTTTAAAGTAGATCCAATTAAAGCTGCAAAACGCACACCAGACTTCATGGCAAATGAGATTGCAAAAGGTGCAAATGTAGAAGAAACATTGAAAAAATATATTGATTTACAATTAACACCTGAAGAAATTAAAGCGGTAAATGATATTGCTCCTTCAAAAGATGTAACAAAGATTGATAATGCGATTGAAGATATTTTCAATAAGCGTTCGGTTACAGGCTGGACAACAGGTGGACATACAGGAGAAGATGTAAACGTATATGCATTTGGCCCTGGTAAATACTTATTCTCTGGTGTTCAAGAGAATACAAATATCGCGAAACGTGTCTTTGATATTGTTGGTGGTGGCGATCCGAATAAAGGAAGACGCTAATTTTAAATGAAAGTGAGGCGAAATGCCTCACTTTTCTTTTTAGGAGATGGGAAGATGAGAGCTTTTTTCATAGGGATATTATCCTTTCTAATAGGTGTATTATTGCTAGTTGGATGTCAATCCAAAGAGAATCAGATAGAACAAAAAGCTACTACTACAAAAGCTGAAGGAAAGGTACAAATAATGAAAGAAGAAGAGAGAACGATTCAAGGTGTGATAGAGAAATTTGTACGGACGACAAATGAAAAAAATTTTACTGAACATATGGAGTTATTTTCAAAGAACATGCCTAGTGCTGAAGACTTAAAAACGCAAAAAGAAGCAGCTTTTCAAAAGGGAAATAAAAAAATTGAATTGGAACATATAGACATAAAAGCTAGTAAAGCAGGATATGTTGTTGTTGAAACAAAAGAAAA
>NZ_JAKUFR010000126.1:0-10973 GCF_022663555.1 Bacillus cereus group sp. BfR-BA-01381 | reverse complement strand
ACCAGTGCTTTGCGCTGCTGGGCTTGTCAGACGTGCTGCTAAGCGGCTAAGTGTTAAGGACTGAATCCAAACTGTTCCAGGTCCTTCTAACGTTGCGAAGAATAAACCTTCGCCGCCAAATAGAGCTGTTTTTACTTTTCCAACGAACTCGACATCGTAGTTAATGTCTTTTGTCATGGCAACGAGACAACCTGTATCGATGCGAAGCTTTTCGCCATGTTTTAATTCACGCTTATATACAGTTCCGCCTGCATGCATGAAAGCAAGTCCATCACCTTCAAGTTTCTGCATGATGAAACCTTCACCGCCGAAGAAACCAGTTCCGATTTTTTTCGTAAACTCGATACCGATAGAAACACCTTTTGCGGCACAAAGAAATGCATCTTTTTGACAAACTACTTTTCCTTGATATTCTGTTAAATCTACAGGAATAATTTTACCCGGATAAGGGGCAGCAAATGATACGTGACGCTTGCCGTGACCTGTATTTGTAAATACAGTCATAAACATGCTTTCGCCTGTAACGAGACGCTTACCAGCACCCATCAATTTTCCAAATAAACCTCCAGATGGGCCAGAACCATCGCCGAAGATTGTTTCCATTTCTATGTAATCTTCCATCATCATCATTGCGCCAGCTTCTGCGATCACGCTTTCTTCTGGGTCTAACTCAATTTCAACAAACTGCATATCATCGCCGTATAATTTATACTCGATTTCGTGTGCTCTCATTTTTTTTCACCTCGTATGTAATAGATACTTATATTGTACAGAATTTAATAGGATTAGAATACTTTAGTTTTGTTAATTTTCAAATAAAGTGGGCGCACCCAAAACGGATTAGCAGCTTCCGCCAATCAAACTGTTCACAAATGGGGGGATAAAATATGAATATGGAAATTCAACATTATATTAAAATTATAAAAAAATGGTGGGATGAAAGTGTTCTCATTTGACGTTTTGGATATAGCGTGATATAGTGAAATCACTATTGAGCTACATAATGTGGTACGGAAATAAAGCACGTTGAATTAAAGGCTGTAAGCTTGTTATACATTCATGTCCTTTATATCCACCTTTTCATGTGGATTCATAGTTTCATTTTTATTTAGGAGGTACATGACATGCAAACAGGTAAAGTTAAATGGTTCAACAGCGAAAAAGGTTTCGGTTTCATCGAAGTTGAAGGTGGAGACGATGTATTCGTTCACTTCTCAGCTATCCAAGGTGACGGATTCAAAACTTTAGAAGAAGGTCAAGAAGTTTCTTTCGAAATCGTTGAAGGTAACCGTGGACCACAAGCTGCTAACGTTACAAAAAACTAATTAGCTAGCGATAAAAAGCATTCCGATTTTCGGAATGCTTTTTTTTATTCTTTGGAACTCGACTCATTTGAAGACAATTCGCCCTTAAAGGTACGCTCTTCAAAGTCATCAAGCATTTGCTCATATTCTTCATGTTCTTCCGTAGCGAAAACTTGCGGATTTTTTCCATACATATCTGTACCGATAAAGTTTTCAAAATCCTCTACGTAGCCTACGTTTTCTTCACTATTTACGTACATGCCATTATAGTTTTTCGAATCTTGTCTTTCTAAATCAGATGGTGTCTCAGATGTTCCGTAATTGGCAACATCTTGCCATGCATCTTCTGCATCATATTCAACAGAATGATCTTCATCATGTTTGTGGAAAGAAGGAGACAATACTTCTTCTTCGACTGGTCGTGTATTCATATTTAACTTATTTGTTGCGTGCTGAACGCATGTTGTAGCGGTTGGCATCGCTTCTAATCTTTCAAACGGAATTTCTTCACCAGACACTTCGCAAATGCCGTACGTACCCGCTTCTATTTTTTGCAGGGCATGTTTCGTATCCTCTAATTGTTTATGCCAAAGTTCAATAAGACCGAAGTCTTTTTCACGTTCATATAGCTCTGTTGCCATATCAGCCGGATGGTTATCATAGCTAGATAATTCTCCAACAGATTCACGTTCAGATGCACGATCTTCATTTTCATGTGTTTGTATCGTTTGCTCTAGTTCTTGCTTTTGTTTTTCTAAAACGGATTTAAATTGATTTATTTGTTGTGGAGTTAACATAGTCGTCCACCTTCCTACAATTCAGTTTCTTTACATAGTATGAGCGTTGCGAGTAGGAATTATGAGCTGAATTTGGTATATGAAAAAGGAGCCGCATTAGCAGCTCCTTTTAAAGGAAATATCCAAGTAATAATCCGATTCCCATTAAGAGACCGAAGATTGTATTTGTTTTTGCTGTTGCTATCATCGCAGGTACCATTTCCATTGGAATGTTTTTGCCGATAAAGCCTTTCGTCGCTTTATATGCTTTCGGTGCACTTAAAAATACGATAAGCATCCATGGTGATACGATGCCCACGATAATTAAAGCAATTGTCCAAATGTAGGAAACGATGAACATAGAAGCAAGTACACCAACTGCTCGCTCGCGTCCAACGAGAATTGCTAACGTTTTACGACCGTTTTCTTTATCGCCATCTAAGTCACGGATATTGTTAGCAAGTAAAATGGCACCAATTAAAATTGAGCTTGGAATAGATAGTAAAACGACTTCTGATGTTACAGTTCCAGTTTGAATAAAGAATGAAATCCCGATAATAATGACACCCATAAATAATCCGGCTGTTAACTCTCCAAATGGTGTATAGGCAATGGGAAGGGGGCCACCCGTATAAAGGTAAGCAACGGCCATACAAACAAGACCGATTGCAGCAAGCCACCAGCTAGAATTCATACAAATATAAACACCTAATAGTATTGCGATACCGAAAAATCCAAATGCTAAGTTAAGCACTGTTTTTGGCTGAATGCCATCGCGAACGATAGCGCCGCCGATACCAACTGAACCCTCGTGATCAAGTCCTCTTTTATAATCAAAGTATTCATTAAACATGTTTGTTGCTGCCTGAATGAGAAGACAAGCAAGAAGCATTATAAGGAAAAGAGGGAGATGTATTTGATTTATACCTCCGACCTGCATTGCATAGGCTGTTCCGATGAAAACAGGAACGAAAGCTGCTGTTAATGTATGGGGACGTAGTAAACTCCACCAAATGCGCCAGCCTGTTTGCTTGCTTGGCTTTGGCGCCGTAGGAGAGGAATTCGTTTCGACGTTCATTTCCATGTTGAATCCTCCTTTGGTCACATATTGTACACAACTAAGTGTAGAAAAAGCATCATTTAGTGTCAACGTTTATTTTCTAGGAAGAGAAGGTGAATTTCTCAGAAATGCTAAACGTTGACAGGCCTTTCGTTTGAGGTGTATCTTAAAATCAAGCGTAATTATGACTATTTTTCGCCCATAGGGGGGAGACAATTGTGATTCAAACGAAACAAAAAGGCTTGCAGGAAGTTCTGAGTGCAGCCATTAAGCATGCAACTGATGAAAAAATATTGGTTAGTTTTGTAAAACAAATAGACTGGATGGATCCGCTTCTGTTTTATGCAGCAGGTAAAAGGATCGCATTCGAAAATAGATGTTATTTTGCAGACCCAGCTCAGCATGTAATATTTGCTGGAATTGGTTCTGTTTTCACTATAGCAACTGCTTCTCACAAACGCTTTCAAACTGCTCGTGACGAGTGGGATAAAGTAAAAGAGAAATCATTTGTACAAAGAGAAAGATACGAGTTTGGAACAGGTCCTCTTTTATTTGGTGGATTTTCATTTGACCAAGAAAAAGAGAAAACAGATTTATGGAAAGAATTTGATGATACGACATTTTCACTACCAGCATTTTTATTAACTGTAAAAAATGAAAAAGCATGGTTAACAATGAATACATTCGTTTCAGAAACAGATTGTGCAGAAACTCTTTATAACGAAATTGTTTCTTTAGAAGAGAAAATTTTGGAGGAGAGTAAATGTGCACTGGGAGGATCTAAATTAACAGTTACTTCTAAAGTAGAAGTAGATCCGAAAGGCTGGATGAAGGCTATTGAGAAAGTGCAAGATGAGATGAAGCAGGGGAACGTGCAAAAGGTTGTATTAGCGAGGGAGCTAAAAGTAGAGATGGATCATCATATTGATTCTGGGCTTGTTTTAGAAGCACTTCGCATTGGGCAACCAGATTGTTACGTATTTTCTTTTGATTATAAAGGAGCATGCTTCTTAGGAGCGACGCCAGAGAGATTAATTCGCAAAGAAGATGAGAAGTTTACTTCAATGTGTCTTGCTGGTTCAACTGGTCATGGTCAATCTATAGAAGAAAGTAAGCGAAATAGTGATGCGCTTCTTCATGATGAAAAGAATTTAGCTGAACACGGTTATGTTGTGAACATGATCAGGTCTGTATTAAATGAGCACTGCGAATCCGTTAATATTCCGGAAAGTCCGGGCTTATTAACAACGAAAAACTTAATTCATTTATATACGCCTGTAGAGGCAAAAGGCGATGCGAGTCTTTTAACAATGGTAGAAGAATTACATCCAACACCAGCTCTTGGCGGGACACCTCGTTTGGAAGCGATGAAACTGATTCGTGATGTTGAATTGTTAGACAGAGGATTATATGGTGCACCGATTGGCTGGATAGATGATGAAGGAAATGGTGAATTTGCGGTTGCACTTCGCTGCGGATTATTAAATGGCAAGAAAGCATCCTTATTCGCCGGTTGCGGGATTGTAATTGATTCAGTACCACAACTTGAATATGAAGAAACAAGTTTGAAGTTTAGACCGATGCTTGGTGCTTTGGAGGAATTAATGAAATGAACAATCATATAGAAGCATTATCATATTATTTAGGCGCGTTCGTGGATGAACTGACGCGTCTAAATGTATGTGATGTTGTCATTAGTCCAGGCTCACGGTCAACGCCGATTGCTCTACTAATGGAACAACATGAAGGAATGAACACATATTTACATGTAGATGAAAGATCAGCAGGATTTTTTGCGCTCGGTATCGCAAAAGCGAAAAAACGTCCTGTTGCATTATTATGTACGTCAGGAACGGCTGCAGCGAACTATTATCCAGCTGTATGTGAAGCTTTTCATTCGCGAGTGCCGCTTATCGTCTTAACGGCAGATAGACCGCATGAATTAAGAGATGTCGGTGCACCACAAGCGATGAATCAAATTAATTTATACGGCACGTTTGTGAAGCAATTTACAGAGATGGCACTTCCAGAAGCGAATGAGGCGATGTATCATTACGCTCGCATGACAACGCAGCGTACGATAGCAAGCGCGCTTTTAGCACCGCAAGGACCTGTTCATCTTAATTTTCCAGTTCGTGAACCGCTTATCCCGGACTTCTCATTAGAAAGTTTATGGGATAAAGGACGCGGAGAATATACAGGAGTAGTTCAGCGAGGGAACGTGACGATGCCGAGTGAATATGTAGATTCTCTTGTAGGGCGCCTTTCACATATGGAAAAGGGGCTTATTATTTGTGGAGATGATAGTCATTCAGAAATCGCAACGTTTACAACGCAACTAGCTGAAAAAACGGGATATCCAATATTAGCGGATCCACTTTCTAACATTCGTAGTGGACACCACGATAAAACGATGGTAATCGACTGTTACGATACATTTTTACGAAATGAGCTGTTAAAAGAAACGTGGAAGCCGGAAGTTATAATTCGCTTCGGTGGTATGCCTGTTTCGAAAGCATTAACGCAGTTCATCAAAAAACAAACGAAAGCTGTTCATATCGTTGTTGACGAATCAGGACAATGGAGAGATCCAGCTCTCGTTGCAACAGAAGTTGTCCAAGCAAGTGATATTGCATTTTGCAGTGCACTAATAGAAAAAATGCCAGTTATGAAAAAGAATGTTTGGTCCCAAATGTGGCAACATATAAACGAAAAAACGAAGGAAACGCTTCGTGAAATGGAAACATATGATACTGCGTTTGAAGGAAGAGTCATTACGGATATTGTCCGCGTATTACCAGAAGGAGCAACGTTATTTGCGAGTAATAGTATGCCAATTCGTGATACAGATTCATTCTTTTTCACATCGGATAAAAATATTCAAGTGATGGCTAATCGCGGTGTAAATGGGATTGATGGAATCATTTCGACAGCTTTAGGAGCGAGCATGATTTGCGATCCGCTCGTATTAGTAATCGGTGATTTATCATTTTATCATGATTTAAACGGATTATTAGCCGCAAAATTACATGAGTTAAATATAACGATTGTTGTTGTAAATAATGACGGTGGTGGTATTTTCTCATTCTTACCACAATATGAGAAAAAGGAACATTTCGAATCATTATTTGGAACTCCAATTGGGCTTGACTATGAGCATGTTGTCAACATGTACGGTGGTTCATTTAGCCGTGTAAATGGTTGGGAGCAATTCCGTGAAGAAGTACAAAAGGGAACAACGACAGAAGGTTTACACGTTGTGGAAATTTGTACGAACCGTGATGAAAACTTAACGTTGCACCGTACGTTATGGGCAAAAACACAGGACGTCATTACTACATCGTTGCAAGGTGAATCAAAATGAACGTAACGCTGCAAGGTGTATCGTATGAATATGAAGTAGTCGGAAGCGGGGAACCACTTCTACTTCTTCATGGTTTTACGGGAAGCATGGAAACGTGGCGTTCCTTCGTTCCTTCTTGGAGTGAGCAATTTCAAGTCATTTTAGTAGACATTGTTGGGCACGGAAAAACGGAAAGTCCTGAAGATGTGACTCATTATGATATTCGAAATGTAGCATTGCAAATGAAAGAACTACTAGATTACCTTCATATTGAAAAAGCGCACATACTTGGTTATTCAATGGGCGGTAGATTAGCGATTACGATGGCATGTCTATATCCAGAGTATGTACACTCTCTTTTATTAGAAAATTGTACAGCTGGGCTTGAAAGTGAAGATGAGCAAAAAGAACGCTGTGAAAAAGATGAGCGGCTTGCTCAGAAAATTGAGCGAGAAGGCATCGAAAGCTTTGTAACGATGTGGGAAAATATTCCGCTGTTTGAAACGCAAAAACGTTTAGCACAAAACGTACAAGAAGCAGTGCGAAAAGAACGACTTGCTAACAATCCAAGAGGGCTCGCAAATAGCTTGCGCGGCATGGGAACAGGGGCTCAGCCTTCATGGTGGAATGAGCTACAAAATTTAAAAATGCCTGTTCTTTTAATGAACGGTGAGCATGATGAAAAGTTCTTTCGCATATTAAAAAACATCGAAAAATGCATCTCTGATGCGAAATTTGTCAAAATTGATGGTGCTGGCCATGCAATTCATGTGGAACAACCGGAAAAGTTTGATACAATAGTAAAGGGATTTCTAAAAACTATGCAGTGATGCTTTTTTCAGTTAAGAATGAAGTTGCACTTATAGAGGAGATCAGAAATATATAAGGAGGTAGTTGTAATGGCTATTGAATGGGTAAAAGAAGGCAATTACGAAGATATTATTTATTCAACATACAATGGTATCGCAAAGATTTCGATTAACCGCCCTGAAGTACATAACGCATTCCGTCCTAAAACGGTAATGGAGTTAATCGACGCTTTTGCACAAGCTCGTGATGATGCGAATGTTGGCGTTATCATTTTAACAGGTGAAGGTGGACGTGCATTCTGTTCTGGCGGCGACCAAAAAGTTCGCGGTCATGGTGGATATGTAGGTGACGACCAAATCCCACGTCTAAACGTATTAGACTTACAACGTCTAATTCGCGCAATTCCTAAACCAGTTATCGCAATGGTAGCAGGTTATGCAATTGGCGGAGGACACGTACTTCATATCGTATGTGACTTAACAATCGCTGCAGACAACGCTGTATTCGGACAAACAGGTCCTAAAGTAGGAAGCTTTGACGGTGGATACGGAGCTGGTTACTTAGCTCGTATGGTAGGCCACAAGAAAGCACGCGAAATTTGGTACCTATGCCGTCAATACAACGCGCAAGAAGCACTTGATATGGGCTTAGTAAATACAGTAGTACCATTAGAACAACTTGAAGCAGAAACAGTACAATGGGCAGAAGAAATTTTAGCAAACAGCCCAATGGCACTTCGTTTCCTAAAAGCTGCATTCAACGCAGACACAGACGGTCTAGCTGGTATTCAACAACTAGCTGGAGATGCAACGTTATTGTACTACACAACTGACGAAGCAAAAGAAGGTCGCGACGCGTTCAAAGAAAAACGCCGTCCAGACTTCGGTCAATTCCCTCGTTTCCCGTGATCAAAAGCGGAGCCGACTGTTTAGCCTCGTTGGCTAAGGTTCTTAGACGGAAGCAGCTCGCCCACAAAGTGAGTCGCAACCAAATGATCAAACCGGAAACAAAATAACTAAGAGACTTGATGTCATATCAAGTCTCTTTCTTTCATGAAAGGAGAATGAGTGATGGAGACGATGCCAAATTGGTTAATGCAACGTGCATTTTTAACACCAGATCGCACTGCAATTGAAATAGAGGAAGAGAAAGTTACTTTTATGCAGCTGCATGAAAAAGTAGTATCTGTTTGTGAACACCTCACGCATGTTGGAGTGAAGCCTGGGCAAAAGGTGGCTGTTCTGATGAAAAATGGTATGGAGATGATTACAGTTATTCACGCCCTATCGTACGTAGGTGCAGTAGCTGTGCTTTTAAATACGCGTCTTTCAAGAGAAGAGCTACTTTGGCAAATGGATGATGCTGAAGTTATTTGTTTAGTGACGGATCAAGATTTTGAGGCTAAAGATATTCCTGTATATTCATTCGCCGACATAATGAATGGACCAAAAGAGGAAGCCCCTATACAAGAAGAGTTTTCTTTAGAAGAGGCGATGACAATTATTTATACGTCAGGGACGACAGGAAAACCGAAAGGCGTTATTTTAACGTACGGAAATCATTGGGCAAGCGCAGTTGGTTCTTCGCTTAATTTAGGCCTTCGTGATGATGATTGCTGGTTAGCTTGTATGCCGATGTTCCACGTTGGCGGCTTATCTCTTTTAATGAAAAACATTATGTACGGCATGCGCATTTTACTCGTTCCGAAATATGATGCGGATTTTATTCATAAAGCACTTCAAACGAGAGGCGTTACGATTATTTCTGTCGTATCAAAAATGTTAACTGATTTATTAGAACGACTTGGGGCAGAGACATATCCACCTTCTTTACGATGCATGTTACTTGGCGGAGGACCAGCGCCGAAACCACTATTAGAAGCGTGTGTAGAAAAAGGAATTCCTGTATATCAAACGTATGGAATGACAGAAACGTCTTCGCAAATTTGTACGTTATCCGCAGATTATATGTTAACGAAAGTAGGGTCAGCTGGAAAACCACTATTTCAGTGCCAACTTCGTATTGAAAAAGATGGCGTAGTAGTACCGCCATTTGCGGAAGGCGAAATCGTAGTAAAAGGACCGAACGTAACAGGTGGTTACTTTAACCGTGAAGATGCGACGCGTGAGACAATTCAAAACGGATGGCTTCATACTGGTGACCTCGGTTATTTAGATGAAGAAGGATTTTTATACGTATTAGATCGCCGCAGTGATTTAATTATTTCTGGCGGAGAGAATATATATCCGGCTCAAATTGAAGAAGCGTTGCTTTCTCATCCGGCGGTAGCGGAAGCTGGTGTTGTCGGTATGACTGATGATAAATGGGGACAAGTACCCGCTGCTTTTGTTGTAAAAAGTGGAGAGGTAACAGAAGAAGAAATTCTTCATTTTTGCGAGGAGAAATTAGCGAAATATAAAGTGCCTAAAAAGGCATGGTTCTTAGAGGAATTACCACGAAATGCTTCGAAAAAATTGTTAAGACGAGAGCTAAGACAATTAGCGGAGGAGATGTAGGTGGAAATAAAAAAAGCGACACTTCATATAACAGAAATGCCACTCGTCATCCCGTTTGCTGCAAGCTACGGAACGTATGAAAAGCGTGAAAGTATCGTCATTGAATTAGAAGATACGGACGGGTGCATTGGTTTTGGCGAAGTCGTTGCATTTTCTGAACCGTGGTATACGGAAGAAACGGTGAAGACTGCGCTGCATGTACTGCAAGACTTTTTATTACCTGATTTATTAAAGGCTGAAATTTCTCATCCGAATGAGGTACCGAGCTTGTTCCAGCATATAAAAAGAAACCGAATGGCAAAGGCGGGAATTGAAGGGGCAATTTGGGATTTATATGCGAAGCGTCAAAAGAGATCACTTGCGACACTGCTTGGCGGAACGAAGTCTGAAATTGAAGTCGGTGTTGTAATTGGGCTTAATACGATTCCGGTTATGTTAAAACAAATCGAGAAGTACGCTGAAGAAGGATACGAGCGTTTTAAAGTGAAAATAAAGCCAGGGCATGACTACGAATTATTGAAAGAGATTCGTAAAGAGTTTCCGCATATCCCGTTAATGGCGGATGCCAATTCAGCGTATACATTAGCGGATACGGAGAGTCTGAAACGACTAGATGAATTCCAATTGATGATGATTGAGCAACCGTTAGCGGATTACGATTTTCTTGATCATGCACAGCTGCAGAAGAAGATTGAAACGCCGATTTGTTTAGACGAAAGTATCCATAGTTTAGAAGACGCGCGCGTTGCGATTACACTTGGCAGTTGCCAAATCGTTAATATTAAGCCGGGACGAGTGGGCGGATTAACAGAATCCATCCAAATTCATAATTATTGTATGGAACATAACATACCCGTTTGGTGCGGCGGTATGGTGGAGATGGGAATTTCACGAGCGCAAAATGTTGCGCTTGCCTCATTGCCGAACTTTACGATTCCAGGTGATATATCCGCTTCTAGTAGACATTGGGAGAAGGATATTATTTCACCAGAAGTGACGCTTGAGGGCGGGAAAGTGATCGTACCGCAAAGCGTTGATACTGAGTATGAAGTAGATCGCGGAAGGCTGGCGGAAATCACGAAGCAGCGGATTGTTTTTGAGCGGTAAATTGATTCTTTAAAATAGCGGGCGAATTTCGTCGTTAATTGTCGGTAAGTCGATATT